>VBME01000038.1 GCA_005878995.1 Methanobacteriota archaeon
CTACCTTCTCGAGAACCTCGCGCGGATCCTCGCGGTCGAGCGATCCAAGGAAATCGGCGAGTCGGTGGACATCCTGACGTCCGCGAAGAAGCTGTTCGTGTACGGCGTCGGTCGGAGCGGGCTCGCGGCGCGGGCTTTCGCAATGCGGATGGTCCAGCTCGGGATCGACTGCTACTTCATCGGGGAAACAATCACGCCAGTCGTCAGCGACGGCGACGCGGTCCTGATCGTGTCGAACACGGGCTCGACGATGAGCGCGATCCAGGTCGCGAACATCGCCCGACGGGTTGGCGCGAAGGTGATCTCCGTCACCGGCCACCGGACCTCGAAGTTGGGCCACGCGAGCAACGTGGTCCTGTTGATCCACGCGGACGAGGCGATCGCACAGGCCCGACTCGCCCCCCTCGGCACGCTGTTCGAGGACGCGACGGTCCTCCTCCTGGACGGCCTCGTGGCCCAGGTTATGGAGCGACTGGGACAGACGGAGGCGGACATGCGAGGCCGCCACGCCATCATGGTCTGACCCGGCGGGACGATGGCCGAACTCAGTCGTGCGATGATTGTCTTCGGAAAGGCGTACGTCGTGGCCGTCCTCGCCCTCGGCATCCTCGCGTTCCTCGCCTCGCGGTTCGTGACGATCGATGCGCTCGACCTGTACCGGCTCCTCCTCGGCTTCATGGGCGTCGGGTACGTGTTCGCCTCCATCCTGTCGTGGACCGGTTTCGGAAACCTGTATCGATATTCGCCGACGCTTTTCGTCGGCTCCTACAGCTACCGACGGATGATGGCGCAGGGAACGATCGCGAAAGAGGGCCGGGATCGCGGCTCGCTCGGAATCGGAGTCTTCTTCGGGCTCGCGTTGCTCGGCTCGGCCCTGGCGCTCTCTGGATGGATCTTCGCGGGCTTGGTCCTCGCGGCAGCGGTCGGCGCCGTCTTCCTTGTCCGATTGTTCGAGAAGCCGGCCCCGAAGTCCGCCTGACCAGCCGCGAGTCTTTATCCCCCCGGCCGGAATACGCGGCCGGAATGCCCGAGGACTTCGTCGTCACCCCTTGGGACGTGAAAGGGACGGTCGACTACGACCGGCTCGTAACCCAGTTCGGAACGGAGCGGATCACGCCGGAACTCCTGGGGCGAATCCGGAAGATCGCCGGCGAGCTCCACCCAATGCTCCGGCGGGGCGTCTTCTACAGTCATCGCGACCTGACCGGGATCCTCGACCGGTATGAGGACGGAGAAAAGTTCGCCCTCTACACGGGCCGCGGCCCCTCAAGCGGGATCCACATCGGACACATGCTCCCGTGGTTCCTCACGAAGTGGATCCAGGAGAAGTTCCGCGCGAAGCTGTATTTTCAGATCACGGACGACGAGAAGTTCCTGTTCAAGGACTTCGACGACCTCCACGATGCGACGACGGTGGGTTACGAGAACATCTTGGACATCATCGCGATGGGCTTCGACAAGAAGCTGACCCGGATTTTCATTGACACGGAGTACATCCACCACCTGTACCCGATCGCCGTGGAAGTCGCGAAGCGAATCACGTACTCGACGACGCAAGCCGTGTTCGGATTCGAGAACGCGAACAATATCGGCGAAATCTTCTACACGAGCATCCAGGCGGCGCCCGCATTCCTCCCCACGGTCGAGGAAGGGAAGGACGTCCCGGTCCTCATCCCGTGTGGGATCGACCAGGACCCACACTTCCGCGTTGCACGGGACGTCGCCCCGAAGCTTGGCTATCCGAAGCCGGCCCTGATTCACAACAAGCTGCTCCCGAGCCTCCTCGGGCCCGGCGGGAAGATGTCGGCCTCGATCCCGGAGTCGAGCATCTTCACGACGGACACCGAGGCACAGGCGAAGAAGAAAGTCATGAACGCGTTCACCGGTGGGCGCGCGACGGTCGAAGAGCAGCGACGCCTCGGGGCGAACCCGTACATCTGCTCGATCTTCGCGCAGTACAACTACATCTTCGAGCCGGACGATGGCCACCTCGCCGAAGTCGAGCGGACGTGCAAATCGGGGGAGCGGCTGTGCGGCGACTGCAAGGCAGAGCTCTGGGACAAGATCCGACCGTGGCTCAAGGCGCATCACGCGGCCCGCGAAAAGGCGAAGGACCGCGTCGAAGAGTTCGTCATCCGCGATTGATCAGGCGAAACCGCGCGTGACCCGAAATCCGTTGTCGAAGACGAGGGCGTGATAGCCGGTGTCGTGCCGCGTCCCGCGCATCTTGACGACCCGGAGCTGGCGTTGCATCCCGAACTCCCCCTGCCGGACGAGCCGGAGATGGACGATCCCGTCGACCAGGTAGTCCTCTTTGTGCTTGGCGTACGCCGCGCGGCGAGGGTCCGCGCCGATGATTCGGTCCGCCGGGAGTTCCCCGAGCAGGAACGTCGTGCACCCGAGGTCGCGGATCCAGCGGATCAGCGAGAACATCTCGCGACGGGGTTCTCGGAACTTCGCAAGGATCTCGAGGGCGTCGAGGGAATCGAGCACGAGGACTCGGTAGTCGAACGACTTGCGAATTCCCTGCGTGTAGAGCTTGAACAAGTCCATCCACGGTTGCTCCGCGGAGCCCCTCAGCTTTTTCCGGAGCGTGCCCAGGTCGAGGATGCTCAACTTGCCGCCCGTGTCGTCGAGCCGGTATCCCAACCCCTCCGTGTGGTCCAGCAGGCTCGCGCGGTTCTGCTCGAGGGACACGTACAGACCCCGGACGCCTTCGAGGGCACGGGCGTGGAGGACATGGTACGTGAGCGACGTCTTCATCGTCCCGGGCGCGCCGGAGACCAGCACGATGTTGCCCTCCGGGACGCCGCCTCCCAGGACCTCGTCGAGGCCGTCGACGTTCGTGGGCAGGCGCTTCACCGGTTCGCCTCCACGATCAGCTCGAGCCGCTGCCGAATCGATTCGATTTGCTTCCGGATTCGGTCCTTCTCCTCCGGGATGTCGACGACATCGGAAAGGCTCCCGAGGTCGATGCTCGCGCGGTCCGCGATCCGAGCGAGGTCCGCTCGATTGAGATCCTCGGGCCTCTTGCCCAGCCGCGCGAGCTGGGCGCGGAGCAGGCTCTCGCCCGCATCCCCAAGCTGCTCGACAAACACCGCCTTCGCCTTTTCGAACAGAGGCTCGCGCTCGCTCAGTTGGTCCGCGGCGGCGAAGAGCTCCTCCATCTCCTTACCCTTCCAGTACTCGGCCGCGGTGACGAGCAGTTCCGTCTCCGTTTGTGAGGAGGTGCGCGACGGCCACTTCCCGCGGGCGACTTCCGTCGCCCCTTGATCCGCGAAGGCGCGCAGTACGCCCGCGGCAGCTTCGAGTTGGGTCTGTAAGCCATGTCCCGCGGTCCCGGCGACGACGCCGGACAGCTCGGCAAAAGCCTCTTGAAGGAATGCGATGAACGCGGGCATGTGATCCGTCGTGAGGTCCTCCCGCCGCAACCCGTGGGAGCGACAGAACGCGGCGAGCAGTCGGGGTCCGCCCCCGCCGAACGACTGCGCGAGGATGGCCTCGATCTCTTGCGCCGGGTCCGGCAGCGTCCACCAAGAGAGTTGAAGATCTCCGAGGGACCGCCGCTCCGAACTCGTAAGACGGGACGTTGAAAGGACGACCGTCGAGCCGGTGCTGCGCGAGACGTGCCGCAGCCGGACCACCATCTCGAGGGTGGGCGCCCACTCGGAAAGCACCGCCAGATCCGCGAGTCCCTCGAGGACGACGAGGCCGCCTCGTGTCGAACCGAGGAACTCCGAGGCGGTTGCGAGGGCCTGGACCGCCGCGTTCCGGGATGGCGGGATCGTGGCGTGGGCGGCTCCGCTCCGGGTCGAGGCGGGCGGTGTCCTGCCGATGACGAGGGTCGCACGGCCATCCGCCGATTCCCCTCGCGCCGCGTGGACTGCATACTTGGGACGCGTTTCTTCGAAGGCGATGGCATCGCCGGAAGGGATCCGGCCGGGGCCCGTCCGTCCTCGCGCGGGACGGGAAGAGATCGGGAACGGATCTGCCTGAAGCGCGACGAGGGCGAAGCAGGCCAGGGCGATCGGCGATGCGATGTTCGCGCCCGCGAGGGTTGTCCCACGTAGGACGTCGACCTCGTACGAGTAGACGGGCCCCGCAATGATCAGCGAGACGATTCCCAGGATGAGCCAGAACGCTTGGGTCCCAAGGAGTCGGCTGGTAGTGCGCGCGTAGATCGATTCTGCGAGGGCGATTCCGATGCAGACCACAAGGAACCCGCCAACAGCGTTGCCATCGTATGCGGTGGCAGGGGTCCAGCCGGCCACCTGCGCGAGGGCCGTGAGCCCGGGGACCGGCACAAGCAACAGAAACGCGATCGATCGTTGCCGGGTCAACGTCTCGCCGTGAATCAGGCTCAGGACGAGGATTGCGGTCAGGGCGTCCGCGAGGAGCATGATTCCGAGAACGACGGTCGCATCCAGCGAGCCGATGACGTGTTCGTTGGTCCCAACGTACGCCGCGCCGAGCACGAGATAGGACAGCGCGCAGGCCGCGTACGTGGCTTGGAGCCAGGGTCGACGTCCGCGGAGTCCGACGAAGGCGATGAGCCATGCGTCGACCACGATGCCGGCGAGCACCGCGACGCTCGAGAGGTTCAACGGCCGACCCCCAGCGGATGGACCCGCATGATCGTGACGATATCCGAGGGACGCCATCCCCACCGCGCATTCCCGGCGTTGCGGAGCTCGGCTGCGGACCGGAACCCCGCTTGTCGTGCGTCTTCCTCCGTGAGGTCCGCGACGTACGCGCGGCGTGCGTCTTCGATCAGGAGCCGGCCGAACTCGGGGCCCGTCTCATACTTCGCGCGGACCGTGTACCCGACCCCCGGGAGCGACATGCCTTCGGCCGGGCGGACGACGAGGCGCGCGAGGTCCTTGAGGAGGCGATCCCCCTCCTCGACGGAGAACGCGAGTTCGCCCCGTGGCCGGCCCCGCGGCAATTCGCCGGAGAGTGCGAGCCGCGCCGCCCAGATCACGAGGAACGTGACGACCCCGCCGATGATCAGGAGGTTCGCGAACCCGATCTGGTAGAACTCGCGGTGGAACCAGAACCCCGCGACGAGGACGAGGGAGAGCAGGAAAAGGAACGCGGATCGGATCAGGAGAGTGCGCAACCGATCGCGCATCGAATCACCCGATCGCCCGCGCGACTTCGAACCGCCCGTTCTCGAAGAGCAGGGTCCCGCAGCCACTCGAACCACCCAAAGGTCTCGGCCCGGCGGTCCGCGAACTCGAGGATCAGCTCGAGCGCGTCCCACGAGTCGATCGCGAGGAGACGGAAGTCCCGCTTCTTGCGGAGTTCGAGGATTTTCCCCTTCAATACGGCGAGGAGCGCCTCGCCGGGGGTCGCGGTCTCCGGGGACAACGCGCCGACTTTGGCGATCATCTCCTCCAGGTACTCACGGCCGCGGCTCAGGTCGAGGATCGGGAGCGCGTCGGAGACCGACGTCGCCTTGAGGCCGAGCGAGGCGATGTGTTCGAGGAGGCCGCCCGCGCTCTGTTCGAGGGTCACGTACAGGCCCGGCGTCCCTTCGAGCGCGTTGTGGTACAGCACGTAGTACGCCAGGGAGGACTTCATCGTCCCACTCGCCCCGCGGATGAGGACGACGTGACCTTCGGGGATGCCGCCTCGGAGGACGTCTTCGTCGAAGCCCCGGATATGCGTCTTCACGAAGGCCCGCGGCATCGCCTTCCCCTCACGAGCTCATCGCCCGCGTGACCCGGAAACGTCCGTCGTCGACGTCCATCGCGAGGTATCCGGTCTCGTGTTTCGTCCCGCGCATCTTGACGACCCGCAGCCGTCGTTGCGCGGTAAGGTCCGTAACGAAATGCATGCGGAGGTGGATGACGCCGTCCGCGAGGAAGTCTTCGTCCCATCGGCCTTGGAGGACGTGCCCGGCGATGAGCCAATCGGGACGCTCCGTGACGAGGAAGCTCGTGACGCCGAGATCCCGCAGCCACTCGAACAATCGGTACATCTCCCGGCGGCGATCCTTGAACTTCGCCAGGACCTCGAGGGCTTCGAGCGAGTCGATCACGATCAGGTCGAGTCCCCGCTGTTCCTTGATCGATCGGATCGCAGCTTGGAGGCTCGCGAGCCAGTCCGTCTTCTCGGCAAAGAGGTTCTTGGCGGTCCTCGGATCCAGGACGACGAGGGAGCCTTTGGGGACTTTGAGCGGAAGGCCGAGGCCGCCCATCTGCTTGAGCAAGCTCGACGCCCGTTCCTCCAGGCTTAGATAGAGGCCGTGGAGTTCCTCCTGCACGGCATTCTGGACGATGATCGAGAATCCTAGGGACGATTTCATCGTGCCGGGAGCGCCCT
>VBME01000039.1 GCA_005878995.1 Methanobacteriota archaeon
GACGGTTCCAAGCCGGGCGTTGGCGACTGGAAGAACACGGAGTCCGTGTCGGCGTACACGACCTTCACGCCGTCGGTCTCGAGTTCGCCGATGATCCCCTTGATTCGTTCCCTCGCGAACGCGGTGATCGAGGCACCGACCTTCGGGTCGTTGAACCGGTAGAAGGAGGAGGCGAGGACGCCGTAGAACGCGTTCATGAGAATCTTAATCGCCGCCTGGAGGCCGTCGTAGAACTCCTTCATTTGGGGATCCGTCGCCTCGCGCATTTTGGCCCGCACCTCCTGGCGGTCTTTCATGAGGCTCGCGAGGATCACCGGCAAGAGGCCTTTCTTGACTTCCGCGGAGAGGAACTTCGCCCCCGTCGGGCTCTCGATCGTGCCTGCCGGTGAGACGGTCGTGAAGCAGATGTTGTTCTCGATGATCAGGGAGGGGTACATCGCGCGGAAGTCGAGCGAGATCACCCATTCGTACAGCCCGGGCTGCAGGCTGTGGACGTACCCGCCTTCGATTTGCTCGACGCGGCCGCCCCGCATCTTCATCATCGGGACCGCCACGTGGGCGCGGTCGGCGGCGCGAATCAGGATCGAGTCGATCAGGTTGGACGTGCGCCCATGCAGGACGTCCTCGAGGGGGAGCTTGCTCACGGCCGCCAGGTCCAACGTCTTCTCGATCCGGCCGATTTTCTCGAGAATCCGGAGCGAGAGGACGGCGTCGTTCAGACAATACCGGATGACCTTCTCGGAGTCCCTGGCCCACTCCTCGTCGATCTTTTGCCGCGAGAGCTCGTGTTTTCCCTCCCCCAACAGCTGGCGTCCCACGTAGTCGAGCGTTTCCTGCTTCATGTGCAAGGTCAGGCGCTCCGCCTTGACTGCCCACCATACGTCCGTGAGGATCCGGCCGTCGACCCGCCAGAACCGCTCGCCGAGGTGAAAGAAGTCCGAGAAGTCGCGGGCGAGCTGGAGCCGCGGAATCCCGTTCTTGGTGGCGCGGTCGATGAGCACGGGCAGGTCGTAGCCGTCGATGTTGTATCCGGAGATGATGTCGGGGTCGAGCTCGTGGACGAGCTTGATGAACCCCTCGACGATTTCCCGCTCCTTCCCCTGGAGGATGCGGGTCTTGATTTCACCGGCCTCCCGGTACGCGATCCCGATGCAGAAAATGTGGTTGTCCAGGATGCTGTTCTCGATGTCGAAGCTGAGCACGCGAAGAGCCGGGCGGAACGGGTCGCATGGCTCGAAGCGCTCCGCGACGAGGAACAGGTCAGTCGTGTACCGCCCGGCCGGGTCCGCCGGCGTCCCGTGGACGCGGACCGCGGCTCCAAGATCCATGTCGTAGATGAACCGATGCTGGAAGGGGATGTCGGCCTCGAGCGGGGTCGATCCGTACCTCCGCGCTTTCTCGCGGTATTCGGGCGTTTTCCAAGGTTGACGGAGGACGACGCGGGCGCAGGGAGTTGGCTTGCCCTCGACCTGGAGGGTTACGTCCTCGAGCTTGACCACCTGCGGATCCCTCCCGAACGCCCCGCGGAGAGATTGCGGAGGCTCGACGACGAAGAAGTACGGCTGGAATCCGGAGTATTCGATCGTGATGCTCTGCCCTTCCCTCGTGCGCCCGAAGAGTTGGATGACGGGTAGCTGCGCTTGCTCGGGGCCGTTCCGGGGCTCCCGTCGGTATGAGGCAGTGACAATCCGCACATCGTAAGTTGCCATTCACACCTTCGCCACGATCTTGATGACGTCCCCATCCTGGACCGGGTGGTCTCGGCCCACGACCATCTTCGTACGGGCGTTGATGGCGCGGATGAAGTGGTTACCCAAGTCCGTGTGAACCTTAAAGGCTACGTCGACCGCGGTGGAACCGCGTGGCACGAGGAACGCGTCAGGCAGCACGTTCCCGCTCTTGTCCGTCCAGTGGTGCTCATCCTCGACCGGGAACACGACGATCAAATCGAGGAGTTTGAAGATCGCCTCTTCGATGCAGGCCTGGACCCCGGTAGACCCTCGCTCCCGGAGGAAGACTTGGATTTTCGCGAGCCCTTTCTCCTGAGCGGGGCTGAGTTTTTCGGGGAGCAGGATCTCGAAGGATGAGGCGCCCGGCTCGTACCCGATGAGCCCCGCAGACGCGGCGCGCCGAAGGGCGAGCTCGTATTCCGCCGAGGTCGGGACGGTTCGGTAGCCGTCCGCGTGCGAGAGGCGGTCGAGGCCCTCCCGCGAGACGAGATCCGCCTTGTTCGCGGCGAGGATCATCGGCTTCCCGCGAGCATGCAACGTACGCGCGAGTCGCAAGAGATCGTCCGAGGTCCAGCGGGCCATCTTTGGATCCAACGCGGTCTCTCGCACCGCGAGATGGACTTGCATCTCCGTGAAGCCGAGGCCCGTGAGCCGTCCGAAGACCACTTTCTCCGGCGGCACCTCCTCCAGGTCGGCACGTCGGGCTTCCTTCTCCCAGTTGCGCGCGAGGATGCCCGCGATCCAGTGGGCGAGTTCGTCTTCGAGGAAGCGAACGTCATCTAACGGATCGTGACTGCCCGGTGGTACCGCATTGCCCTCGAAGTCCGTGCCGCCGGTTGCATCCACGACGTGGACGAGCGCGTTCGCCTGGCGCAGGTCGTCAAGGAACTTGTTGCCCAGGCCGCGGCCCTCGTGCGCCTTCGGGACGAGCCCCGCGACATCGAGCAATTCCACGGGGATGAGCCGCGTTCCTCCCCAGCACGGGGCGTTGTTCGGCTTGCAGTCAACCCCGAGCTCCGTGTGCGGACAGGGCTTTCGCACGTAGGCCACACCGCGGTTCGCTTCGATCGTGGTGAACGGATAATTCGCGATCTGAACCGGAACGAGCGTCGCCGCGGCGAAGAAGGTCGACTTCCCGACGTTCGGTTTCCCGACGACCCCCAACTCCACGCGGTGAGTACCGGACTCGGGCTAGAAGTACCTTAGCGGCAGCGCCTGCGAAGTTGAACCCCGATGAGGACAAGGACACTCACCGATTCAAGGGGGAAACCAGCGAACTCCGGGATTCCGATTTGGCCCCATGTGTTCGGGTCGGGCGGAGTGGGGGCATCTCCGAATCTTCGGAGGGTGGTCTCCGCTCGTCTTCGTGCGAAGAGACGACGGGCCGGACCGTGTCCTCGAAGCCGCGGCGCCGGAGGGCCCGCCGCAGTCGGAGCGCGAGCGATCGCGACCGCGGCCGCGGTTCCCGATCGGTATCCCGCGTGCCGACCCAGACGTAGCACAGGTACGCGAGCGTGGCGACCAAGCCCGCGACCCCGATGACCGGCTTCAGGATGTCCGGGGGCCAGGGTCGCCAGAATTGACGGAGGGGTTCAACGTAGATCCCGGCAGCCGTGAGCGGGGCGAGCACGGCGATGAGGCCGAGGGGCGCGCCAATCGCGAGGAAGAGGCCCCAGGCGAGGCGGAGACTCCGGTTGCTCGGTGTCTTCCTTTCGGTCGCATTCCCGGCCGGACGAACGGCCCCGTGAATCGCGTGGGGCGGATCAACGTGGCCGTCGAGCCCAGGAGACCGACCAATTCCGTTCGCGGCACCTTTGACCTGGCTTCGGCCATTAACGACGCCGGCTCTCTCGGTCCCATGGGAGGCGGGCTTAGGCCGGAGCCCGCTAACGAGCCCACGGCTACCGCGCACCCAGCCGGAGAGAAAGCCGACGGATGTCGACAAGGGAGACAGTTGTGCGGGCGCTTCCGCTCCGAGGGCGGGTTCTGGAGGGGCCTCGGCCCACACCTCCGGGTCCATCGTCTCTTCGAGCTCCTCGATCAGCCAATCGAGCACGGCGGCTTTCGTGAGCTCGAGTTCCTCCGGCGTGAGGGACTGCTCGAGTTCGCCCACCAGGAGGTCCTCGACGAGCGTGTCCAGTTCAGGCGCGGCGACCGTCTTCACGGGTCCCTTCGCCCCTGGAGGGGTCGGTTCCGAAGCGGGCTTGACCGATGTTCCGACGAGTCGCGCGCCACACGAGGGACACAAGGCCATCTCCCTCGGCACCGCGGCGCCGCAGCTCGGACAGACGGATCCCGCCTCGGATATCAGATGGTCGAGTTCGGTAACCTCTTGATCCCACGCGACGTCCTCCATGAGCGTGTTCGCGGTGGACCGGAGCTTCTCGGCGACGTTCGGCTTACGAAATTCCTTCGCCTGAATGCGCAACTGAGCGACCTGGATTTTTCGCGTGTCCGGCGCCGTCTTGGCGGCTCGGTCGAGCGCTTCGATCGCTTCATCGTTCCGTCCGAGGGACTGCAGGAGGAGGGCGCGGGCATAGTGCAGGTCTGGATTCGCCGGCATCTCGACGAGGCGACCGTCGTAGAACGCGAGGAGCGCCCCATCCCCTTCCGCGGCAAACTGCCGCCGAATCGATTCGTCCATCTCCTCCTCGTCGAAAGAGGCACCGCATTCAAGGCACGCGGGTGCAAACGCGGAGGTGATGCAACCGCAGAGAGGACAATCGTATTCCTCCTGGAGGATGAGTTCCCTCGTGCGCTGCGGAGGGGCGTACTTGATCAGGTGGAGGGACGCGAGCATCTTGCGCGCGGCGACGGGGCCTACTTCGGGGATCCGAGCAAGGTCCTCGGGGGACGCCCGCGAAAGCTTCCAGAGGGCGTCGTATCCGTGGTCGATGACCGCCTGCGAACGAGACGCGTCCAAGCCCAAGACTTTGAGCAAGTCGAGTAGGGCGCTCGTGTCGACGTCGCCCTTGATCCTCCGCTTTGGCCGGCCGGGTGGACCTTCGGGTGCCTCCGGCGCCTCCTCCGACGTCGTAGGTTTTGGGCGAGTGCCTGGGGACGGGAACCGGGAATGACACGCGTCGCAGATGTATTGCCACGGATTGAACGTCCCGCACTCGGCGCACGGCGCCGTCCAATCGAGCTTACCCGCATCCCGAAGAATCGACGCGCCTCCGCAGGAGTCGCAAAGGACAAGGGGCAGAAGTCGACCGCCGCACGCGCTACACGGTGGGAAGTCGTCGACGTTCGGGGTCACCGGACTGCCTCCCGAAACCGGGTAGCAGCGGGGAATGGAGGAGAGGGTGTCCTCTCACCGGCGCGGAATCCTGCGACCATCTTGCGTCGCCGTTTCGCGCTTAGGCTTTATAGGAGACTATGGACTTTCCCACGCCGTTATCACAGGGGATTGGTATGGAGCGCGCCATCATCCTGTGCGACGGATATTTTGGACAAAGCACGGGGAAGACGGCGAACGG
>VBME01000040.1 GCA_005878995.1 Methanobacteriota archaeon
GACTTCGACCGGGGTCCACGAGTTCGTGCAAGGCGGCGGTCCACCTAATGAGTTCATCCTGATCGAGGAAGGCCTCCGTCTCCCGCCAAAGGGAAAGCTGTACGGGATCGGCGGGCACCGCGACAAGTGGATCCCGGAGGTGAAGGCCTTCGCCGGAGAGCTCGAGCGAGAGTTGATGAACCTCCGGTACGGCGGCTCGTTCGTCGGGGACTTCAACCAGATCCTCCACTACGGGGGCTTCTTCGCCTACCCGGCTCAGGTCGACAAGCCGGCGGGCAAGTACCGGCTCCACTTCGAATCGAATCCGATCGCGTTCATCGCGGAGGCCGCCGGAGGGGCGGGGACGACCGGGACCGAACGGATCCTCGATGTCGCGGCGACCGGAATCGACCAGACGGTCCCCACCTACGTCGGGAATCGGAACCTCATCGAGCGATTTCTTTCGCGGTTCTAGCCCATTGCGGACGGCGGCGGCAACCGAGCGGAAGGGCGCTCATCGACGGATTCTTCGGCGGTACACTACGAGCCCAATGAGGAACAACACGACCACGCCCCCGATGAGGATGCCGAGGTCCGTCTCACCGATCGGCGGCATCCCGAGGAGTGGCTCTCGTCTCAGAGGACACGGCGGCTGAAGGATGTCGACCGACGCGGAGCCGGTCGCCTGTGCGCCCGCCGAGTCAGTCACCGTCACGTTCGCGGTAAACCGGCCCCAGCGGCCATAATGGTGAGTCGGGTTCGCGCTCGTCGACGGCGCGCTCCCGTCGCCGAAGTCCCACACATACGTATTCGGAGGAACGCCTCCGGACACGTTGGCGTAGAATGTGACCTTGTCCCAGGGTGGAGAATCGCACAGGCCGGTGACCTCCGTCGAAACGACGACGCGGAGGGGGTCGGCCCTCACGACCGCCGGGATCAATGCGAGGACGAAGATAACGACGATCGCGCTGAGGAGTGCTCGCTTAAGTCTCCGTTGGACCACGAGCCCGAACGAGCGGTGGGCTCGATATCTCTTCGGAATCCGTTAGGGCCGTGACGAACGTCAGGGTCGGCGAAACGTCGCGAAGAGGGCCTTCGGCCTCGGTTTCAGCGTCCCATCGAAAACCGTGTCGATGACGGAGACGATCTCAAAGGTCCCACGGAAATGTGCGCGGAGCTCCTTGGCGGCAATCCGATAGGGACCGTAGGTGCCGGGCTCCTTATCGGAGAAGCACTTCAGGAGGAGCCATCCTTGCGGCCGCAGTATTCGGTGCACCGTCTCCACATACACGGATCGCTTCTCGGGCGGCAAGACGTGGAAAACTCCCCGGTCCACGATCACGTCGACAAGACTCTCTTCCAGCTTCGATCGAAGGATGTCGTCGACGCGAAACTCGATTTTCAGGCCCGCCGCTTTGGAGGCGGCCTTCGCCTTCTTGATCGCGCTCGGAGAGATGTCCGTCCCGATGACGTCGAATCCGCGGCGCGCAAGGTTCATCGCCTGGGTGGCGGGCCCCGTGCCGAGGTCCAGGACGCGTGATCCCTGGAGGTTTTGCGCCGCGAGCGACCGCTCGAAGTCGGGGTCGAGCTTCGGTGTGTACCAGGGGAGGTCCGCGACATCGGACGTCGCATACAATCCCTCCCACCACGTCGTCGGCTGAGACATGCCCTGTCTAACCGGCCCCTCGGGTATCTCGTTTTGCATGCCCGATCCTAGAACGGCTTGAACATCATGAGCCACAGGAGGAAGGCGATCCCGATCATGCCGACCGCCGCGGCGGGGATCGGCGAGATCCGGTCGAGCGCCGCGGTCAGGTCCGCCTCGCTGGTGGACGGCGGGGTGGGGAGGGGCTTCCGGCGAAGCGGCGCGCGGAGCCCGACGATCGCGCGGACCCGGTTGTAGGGCTTCGCGGCGAGGGGCGTCATGAGTCCCGCGAGGACGATCAACGTGACGATGGCCGCCCAGAACCACCGCATCGTCCACCAATCGCCGGCGTAGCCGAGGACGAAGCCCGTAATCAGGATCCACCAGAAGCCGAGGATCATCACGCGGTACGACGAACCGGAGAACTCGAGGAGGGCGGCCACCCGTTCGCGGTTCCGCTCCTTCGCAAGCCGGAATCCCACGCCGGAAGAGACGCCGTGGGCGATCAGGAAGACGAACACGCCGAAGATGTGGAGAAACACGATCCAATCGTACTCTACGGGGTCGAAGGCCATGCGAGCCTCCCCGGCGGGTATCAGAAAAGGCCCTTAATATGCCCGCCGTCGTCGATGTCCATGCTCAAGGCCGCCGGCTCCTCTCCGAGGCCCGGCATTCGCATAATGTCGCCCGCGATCACGACGAGGAAGCCTGCGCCCGCAGACGGGCGGATCCCGCGCACTTCGAGCGTCCAACCCGTCGGAGCGCCGAGGACGCGCTCGTCGTCGCTCAGGCTGAGCTGGGTCTTCGCGATGCAGATGGGAAGCCCACCGAGGCCTGCCTGCTTCAGCCGCTCCAGGTCGTCCAGCGCCGCCGCGTCGTACTTCACATTTGCCGCGCCGTAGATCGAGGTCGCGACCTCGGCGACCTTCTCCTCGAAACCGTCGTCGTCCTTGTAGACGAATCGAACCGCGCGGGTCGACGCTTTCGTCGCGTCGAGCACGAGCCGCGCGAGCTCTTCACCTCCCGCCCCGCCATCTTTGTGGCACGTGTGCGACGCTGCACGCACGCCGAGGTCCTGGCAATGGTCCACGATGCCGTCGACTTCCTTGTCCGTGTCCGTCGCGAATCGGTTCACCGCGACGACCGGCGTGAGGCCGAGGGTCTGAAGGATCTTGATGTGGGCATCGAGGTTCGCGAAGCCGGCTTCGAGGGCTTTGAGGTTCTCGACCGCGAGTTCTTTCTTCTTCACGCCGCCGTGGTGTTTCAACGCCCGCACGCTCGCGACGAGGACCGCGGCATCGGCCCGGAGCCCGCTCTGCCGGCATACGAGGTCCACGAACTTCTCGCCGCCGAGATCCGCGCCGAAGCCCGCCTCCGTCACGACGACATCGCCGAGGCCCAGGGCCAAGCGGTCCGCGAGGACGCTGCTGTGCCCGTGGGCGATGTTCGCGAACGGCCCGCCGTGGACGAACGCCGGGGTGCCTTCGAGCGTCTGCACAAGGTTCGGCAGGAGCGCGTCCTTCAGGAGGATCGCGGCCGCGCCGTGCACGGTGAGGTCTCCCACCTTCGTCGGGCGCTCACGGCGGTCGAACGCGACGATGATTCGCTCGAGTCGCGCCTTCAGGTCGTGGATCCCCTCCGCGAGGCAGAGGATCGCCATCACCTCGCTCGCGGCCGTGATGATGAAGCCGTCCTCCCGCGGCACGCCGTGCTTCGGGCCGCCGAGGCCCGTGACGATGTTCCGCAGCTGCCGGTCGTTCATGTCGAGGCACCGCGGGAACAGGACCCGCGTCGGATCGATGTCGAGCACGTTTCCGTGGAAGATGTGGGCGTCCAGGACGGCCGCGATCAGGTTGTTCGCGGCGCCCACCGCGTGGATGTCGCCTGTGAAGTGGAGGTTGATCTCCTCCATCGGCAGGACCTGCGATCGCCCCCCGCCGGTGGCCCCCCCTTTCGTGCCGAACACGGGGCCGAGGGACGGCTCCCGGACTGCGACGATCGCCTTCGTGCCGAGCCGGTTGAGGGCTTGGCCGAGGCCGACCGTGGTGAGAGTCTTCCCTTCTCCATAGCGGGTCGGAGTCGTGCCCGTCACCAACACGAGCTTGCCTTGGCGGGCCTTCCGCGCACGGTCGATCGCGTCGAGGCCGACCTTCGCGATGTAATCGCTCTTGAGGATGAGGTCGGTCCGATTGAGGCCGATCCCCGATGCGACGTCGACAATGGGGCGCATCGTTACGCTTCGAGCAATCTCGATATCGGCCACCATGGAAGTTGGACGGGGAGCGGCGAAGGACGGATAAACCTAGTCCGAACCGGTCCCTCGATGGGTGACGACCATCGGGTTTCCCTCGGTGGCCTTAAAGTCGCACACGGAGATGGAGCGCATCAACCCGCGCAGAGGGTCGCAGGTTCGTGGAGGAAAGCCGTTCCATGGCGCAATCGACGGCACTTGGACACATGGGCTTGATGTTCGGACTCCTCGGGGTCATCCTCATCCTCACCGGAGTCCTTCAGGCCCTCAGCTCTCAAAACGAGTACCAGGGACCGCTCGCGTGGGCCCTGATCACGTGGGCTATCGGCTTAGGGTTCGTGATGTGGGAACGATTCGAGTCGGGCCGCGAACGTTGACGCCTTCGAAGATTGATGCGCAGCTTCTTGCCGTGTTGATCGATGAGCCGTCCGGAGGATTCTGATTTGAAGTACGCGGCGTTCTTCGCTCACCTGGGTTTGCTCTTCGGATTTCTCGCGGTCATCCTCATGCTCTACTCGATTTACGTAGCCCTCGCGCCGTCGGGAGCCGGGAGCGGAGCGCTCCTGTTTCCAATGCTGGCTTGGTTCGTCGGCTTGATGTTCGTTCTCGGAGAATACTTCGAGATTCGACATCCCGACTGAGCGCGGTGGTCACTTCATCAGGAGGGCCGCGCGCATCGACTTGAGTCCGTCGACGTGGCCGAAATCGAGCAAGCCCTCTTTCTCGTCCACGCCGATCACGCGCGCGTCATCGATC
>VBME01000041.1 GCA_005878995.1 Methanobacteriota archaeon
TGGGCGATGATGGTCTCGAGCGGGAGGCCCCGGACGAGGGCGCCGCCCGGCTCGCGGTACGCGGGGAAGACCCAGTCCCGTTTCTCGAGGGCCATCGCGCTACCGACTTGGCACGCTTCCTCGCCCTTGCTCGGCACGTAGAAGCCGATGCGGCCTTGGCGTTGGAGGGAGAGCATCCGGTCGTCGAGGATGCGGACCATGACGAGGTAGCGGTACGCCTCCTTCAGGGCCGCGGGGGACAGCTTCGGCTCCCGCTTCGAATCGTAGGTGCCGTCGAGCTCGACGATGCGGAGAAGGTCCTCTTCGGTCGTGCCCTCACCCCGCTCGAGCCGGTTTCCGGGTCCGGATTACTTTCTCCAAAAAGAATTCACCGGCCCGATACGAAGAGCGCACGAGCGGACCCGAGGCAACGTACGCGAAGCCCATCGCCTCGCCGGCCTCGCGAAGTTCGTCAAACGTCTCCGGCGGAACGTACTCTTGGACCGTCAGGTGCCAGCTGCTCGGCCGCAGGTATTGTCCGAGGGTCAGGATGTCGACATCGTTTGCACGAAGATCGCGCATCGTGGCGATCACTTCCTCGCGGGTCTCGCCGAGACCGAGCATGATCGAGGACTTCGTGAAGAGATCATCCCGCATACCCTTCGCGTCGCGGAGGACCTTCAGACTCTGTGCATAATTCGCGCGGCGGTCACGAACGGTTCCCTGGAGACGCTCGACGGTCTCGACGTTGTGATCGAGGACATCCACACCGGCATCGACGACGGTTCGCACGGCCTCGAGGTCTCCTTGGAAGTCCGGGATGAGCGTTTCGATGAGCAGCTTCGGGCAGCGGGCCTTAATCTCCCGCACGGTCTGTGCGAAGTGGCCGGCGCCGCCGTCTGGGAGGTCGTCCCGATCGACGGACGTGAGCACGACGTAGGAGAGGTCCAATTCCGCGAGGGCCATCGCCACTTTCCGCGGCTCATCGAGATCGAGCGCTCCATGCGGGTTCCCGGACTTCACGGCGCAGAACCGGCAGCCCCGCGTGCAGGTGTCCCCCATGAGCATGATCGTCGCGGTCCCGCCGCCCCAGCATTCCCACACGTTCGGGCAGTGGGCTTCTTCGCACACCGTGTGGAGGTCGAGGGAGCGGAACAGGGTCTTCAGATGGACATAGTTCTCGCCGGAGGGAGGTCGGATGCGAAGCCATTCGGGCTTTCGTTCGGCGAGCATCGCGCGGTTGCTAAGGGCGGACTCGTTTAAGAGCCTAACCCACCGCGGGACCGGTACAGGATTAGCCGAAACGGAATTCGACGCCGTACGAACCGCGAGGATAGTTCCAGTGGATCGCGTTCTTGCCGAGGTGCTTGCAGACGATCGCGCACGCGCCGAGTTCGATGCAGCCTTCCGTATTGTAAACGAGTTCTCCCTTCTCGACGCGGTAAACTTTCGACGGACACACGTACAAGCATGGCTTCGTGTCGCAGGTGCGGCAGATGTCCGTCTCGACCGTGATGAAAGGCTCCTCGTCGAATTCGAACCGGTCCAAGCCGACGCGCTCGTCGACGGTGAGAACCTTCGAAGCCTCGGGCTTCGGGGGTTCCGTCATGCGTTCCGGTGTGGAGAACCCGCGAGGCATAATTAAGTGTTGACCGCGTGCCGGCCGGCCCGGTTATCAAGGGAGGCAACCAGGGGCAAACGTTCTATACATTTGTCCCGGCATCCGAGGCGGTTCTCGCGGCGGACCCCCCGCGGGAACCCTGGGATCGCCATGACTGCTCGCAACGCCAAAGCGTCGACCGCCAGGCCGCAGCTGGATCTCATCTCGGTCGGTTCGGAAGAGGCCCGAGACCTTCTCGCTGCGGCCCTTCTGCCGGATCCAAAATCGGGGATCTTGCGGCTCTCTGACCAACCGTGCCTACTCATCCGCCCGGAACTCATCGTGAGCCTCCAGAAGCAGCTCGAGCAGACGGTGGGCGGGTCGGCGAAGGGCATCATTTACCTGGCGGGCCAGCGGAGCGCGGCCTCGGGCTTGGAATTCTACGCGGCCCTCACGAATGGGATTGCCAAGCCGTTCACCTTGGAGGTCGCCAAGCGCGTGATCGATGCTTCCGCACTCCTCGGATGGGGACGCACCGAGATCATCCGCTTCAAGCCGGATGCGGGCGAGTTCTCGGTCGCCCGGCTCAACAGTCCGCTGGCCCTCGCCTACGGTCCGTCCGAGAAGCCGGTCTGTCATTTCCTCGCAGGATGGATGGCCGGAATCGGCCGTCTCCTTGTCGACAAGGATCTCCTCTGTGAGGAGACCGCGTGTGTCGCGCAAGGCCGAGCGCGCTGCGAGTTCGAGATTCGGCCGATGCCCCACTGACATCTCGGAGGAAAGGCTTTTACCCGTTCCGCTTTTCCGCCGCGGGAAGCGGGAAATCGTGGAACATTTTGATGTCATCGTCGTGGGGGCCGGGCCCGCGGGTTCCGCGGCGGCGCTGACCCTGGCCCGGAAAGGTTTCTCGACGCTCCTGGTCGAGCGGGGCCGGTCGCCCGGCGCCAAGGGGATGTTCGGGGGGCGAGTCTATGCGTGGCCGTTTGCCGAGCTACTCCCGGAGTGGGCCAAAGATTGTCCCATCGAGCGTCGGGTGGTCCGCGAGAATCTCGCGTTCCTCACCGACGACGCGTCCCTGGGCATTTCGTTCGATGCACCGAAGATGGCGCAAGGTCGCGGCGCCAGCTTTACCGCGTTGCGGGCGAAGTTCGACGCGTGGTTTGCGAAGAAAGCCCAGGATGCCGGCGCGGTCCTCGTCACAGGCATCCGCGTCGACGATCTGTGGCGCGAGGACGGCCGCGTCCGCGGGGTCTTCGTGGCGCCGAACGACCGCGTCGTGTCGGATCTCGTCGTGATCGCGGAGGGCGCGACGTCGACCTTGGTCCGAAAGGCAGGTCTCAAGGCCGACCTGGAACCCCGCGAGGTTTCCGTCGGAGTGAAGGAGACGGTGGAGCTTCCGGCGGAGACGATTCAGGAGCGGTTTGGACTCGACGAAACGGAAGGCGCGGCGTACGTGTACGCCGGGGCCGCATCGCTTGGGCTTCGCGGTGGAGGCTTCCTGTACACGAACCGCGCGTCGGTGTCGTTGGGCCTCGTCGTCTCCTCGGAGGACCTCTCGCGGAAGAAAGTCGAGATCCAGGAGATTCAGACGAGGTTCCGGATGCATCCCGCCGTCCAGCGCCTCATTCGCGGCGGCAAGGTCGTCGAGTACAGCGCCCACCTCGTGCCGGAACTCGGGGCCGGGATGATGCCTCGCCTCTCCGGCGACGGTATCCTCGTGGTAGGGGACGCGGCGGGCTTCCTCATCAATAACGGCTACACATTCCGCGGGGTCGATCTCGCGATCGCGTCCGGCGTCGCGGCGGGCGAGGCCGCGGAAGCCGCGCGCGCGGCGGGAGGCATGACGGCGGCGAACCTCGGGGCCTACGAAAAGTTCCTCCGTCGCCGGAACGTGCTGACCGACCTGGAGCGGTTCCGGCGCGCGCCCTTGTACATGAAGAAGGACCGCTTGTTCGACGTGTACCCGCGCATGCTGATGGAAATCGCGGAGCGCATGTACACGGTCGATGGCGCCGGAAAAGAACGGCTCTTCGATGTCGTCTTGGACGAGGCGGCGTCCGCCGGCGTGCCGAAGCTCAAGATGCTCCTCGACCTCCTGCAGGGAGCCCGATCGATGTGACGGCCGGCGGGACCGCGGGACGACCTCGGCGGATTGTCGTCTGCATCAAACAGGTGCCGCGGGCGCAGGAACTTCAAGTGGACCCGGTCACGCAGACGCTCAAGAGGGTCGGGGTGCCGAGCGAGATCAACCCGCCGGACGCGAACGCCCTCGAGATGGCGCTGCAGCTGAAGGACCGTCTCGGCACCGAAGTGGTCGTCCTCTCGATGGGGCCCACCTCATTCGATGAGAGCCTGGAGCGCGCCGTCGCGATGGGCGCCGACCGGTCCGTGCTCCTGACGGACCGGATCCTCGGCGGCTCGGATACCGTGCCGACCGCGTACGCGCTGAGCGAGACGATTCAGAAGATCGGCGGGTACGACCTCCTCCTGTGTGGCGAGGAGACCACGGACGCCTCGACGGGCCATGTCGGACCGGGGATCGCGGGCCACCTCGACCTGCCACAGATCACATACGTCTCCGAGGTCCGGATCATCAACGGCAAGGTCCGCGCGCGGCGGACCGCGGAAGACGGCACGGAATGGTGGGAGACGACGATGCCGTGCCTCTGCACCGTGAACTTCGGGTGTAACCGGCCGCGGGAGCCCACGCTGACCGGGAAGATCCGCGTGAAACGGGGCGGCCTCGTCACGCACTGGTCCTGCGCGGACGTCGGGATCGATCCGAAGAAGGTGGGGCTGTTCAACTCGCCCACGATCGTCGCGAAGGTCGACACGGTCAGGCTGCCATCGCGGTCCGGTCAGATTTTCTCGGGGGAACCGGAAGAGTCCGTGCGGAAGCTCCTCGCATCCCTGGTGGCGGATCGGGTGATCGCTGCGTGACGGACGGACATCCCGTTGAGGACAAGTCCCACTTCCGCGGAGTCTGGGTGTTCCTCGAGCACCGGAAACAGGGATTGCGGGACGTGAGCGCGCAACTCATCGGCGAGGGACGGCGCCTCGCGGATCTGCGCGGCACGACGCTGACGGGGGTCCTCCCTGGGCACGGGGTCGACGAGCTTGCGCGGCACGCGATCGGCTACGGTCTCGACCGCGTGATCGTGGTGGACGATCCGATCCTCGGGACCTATGCGTCCCGGCCGTATGCCCAGGTGATGGCGCAGCTGATCCGCCGTCACAAGCCGGAGATCGTCCTGTACGGGGCGTCGAAGAACGGGCGGGACCTCGGCGGTCGCCTCCATGCGATCCTCGAGACGGGCCTCGCGGCGGACTGCGTCAAGTTCGACGTCGACGCGGAAGGCAACCTCGACATGATTCGCCCGAGCTTCGGCGGGAAGAGCCTCGCGCACATCCTTTGCAAGAAGCACCGCCCGCAGATGGCCTCCGTGAGGCGGAACGTCTTCGTCGCGCCGCCGCACGATCCCGCCCGGACGGGCGAGGTCGTCCGCGAGACCGTGACGCTCACCCCCGCGGACGTCGATGCGGCGCTCCTCGAGTTCGAGGAATTCACGAAGGAGGGTGGCCTCCAGCCGGAACAAGCGGACATCGTGGTGAGCGGCGGCTACGGCTTGGGGGATTCGAAGAACTTCGCGATGCTCCAGGAACTCGCGGACCTACTCGGCGGCGCGGTCGCGGCGTCGCGGAAGGCCGTCGACAGCGGCTGGGTCCCGAAGATGATTCAGGTCGGGCAGACCGGGATGACCGTCCGGCCGAAGCTCTACATCGCGGTCGGGATCAGCGGGGCGGTCCAGCACCTCGCCGGCATGCAGGAATCGGACAAGATCGTCGTGATCAACCTCGATCCGAAGGCGCCCCTGTTCGAGATCGCGGATTACGGGATCGTGGGGGACCTGTTCGAGGTCGTCCCGGAGATGATCCGGCAACTCAGGGCGCTCCGGGCGACCGGGACTTCCGTCCCGCAGGCGGTTCCGGCAGCAGCTCGCTGACGTTCACGCGCCGAAACGTGACCCCGAAGACACCTTGGAAGTGCGCGATCACGGACGCCTTGACGTCTTCCATGTCGACCGGGTGGCCCAACACCTTCTCCATCGAGGTCATGATGCCGCCGTCGTGTCCACACGGGCGGATCTTCAGAAACTCCCGCAGGTCCGTGCTCACGTTGTGCGCGAACCCATGGAACGTCACGCTGCGGTGGACCGCCAGGCCGATCGAGGCGATTTTCTTGCCGCCAACCCACACGCCCCGCTCCGGACCTTCGCGAGTCGCCTCGATCCCGAAGTCGGCGCACGTCCGGAGGAGGACCTCCTCGATGTCCGTCACGAGTCGCTTCACATCCAGGCGGTCCGGGAGCTTGAGGATCGGATAGCCGACGAGTTGACCGGGGCCATGGTACGTCGCCTCGCCCCCCCGCTCGACCTCGATGATCTCAAGTCCGGGATCGAGGACATCCTCCCGCTTCCCGCGGCGGCCGAGCGTCGCGACCGGATCGTGCTCGACGAGGATCAGGCCATCCGGGATCTTGTCGTCCGCACGCCGATTCACGAGCGCTTTCTGGAGGTTCCACACCTCCCGGTACGGCTTGCGGCCGAGGTCCAGGAGCCAAGCGTCACGGACGATCAGGATCGTCCGGTCCTCGCCTTCCGTCGTCGTGAGCATAGTCTCAGCGATTCAGCACGTGAATCGCTTGCCCAAGGGCCGCCTCCGCGGTCTCCATGATCGCTTCCGGCAGCGTCGGATGCGGGTGGACCGTCAGCGCGATATCCGTGACGCTTGCCCCCATTTCGAGCGCGAGGGTCAGTTCGCTGATCAGGTCGCTCGCATCCGGCCCGACGATCGTCGCCCCGAGAAGGATCTTCGTGTCCGCGTCGGCAATGAGCTTCACGAAGCCGTCATACTCGCCCGTCGTCAGGGCGCGGCCGATTGCGGCGAAGGGGACCTTTCCGACTCGGATCTTTCGCCCCTGCGCGGCCGCCTCGGACTCCTGAAGCCCAACCGTGGCAATTTCGGGATCCGTGAAAATCGCCGCGGGCATCGCGTGGACGTCCAGTTCGACCGGATGGCCCGCGATCACTTCCGCCGCGACGAGTCCCTCCTTCGTGGCCTTGTGCGCGAGGAAGGGTGGGCCGACGACGTCTCCGACCGCGAAGACATGCGGATTCGATGTGCGTAGTTGCCGATCGACTTGGATATGCCCTCGCGGCCCGAACTGGACGCCGGCCTTTTCCGCATGCAGTTCGTCCGTGTTCGGTCGGCGGCCGACGGTGACGAGGACAATGTCTGCGCGCCGCGCGATGAGCCCTTCTGGCGTCACGATGTCCACGATCGTCTGGCCTTTGTCCTCCCGCCAGCCTCGCGCCTGGGACTTCACGTGGATTTCCATGCCGAGCTTCTGGAGGTTGCGGGTGACGATGCGCACGGCGTCCGGGTCCGTCCCTGGCAGGAGTTGTTCCATGATCTCCGTTACGACGACGCGGCTCCCGAGCTTCGCATAGAACGTGCCGATTTCCAAACCGGAGACGCCGCCCCCGATGATGGCGAGGTTGGGAGGGGTCCGCTCGAGTTCCAGCGCCTCCTTCGTGCTGATGACCATCAACCCATCGAATCGAAACGAAGGGAGATCCGACGGACGGCCGCCCGTCGCGATGATCGCGTCCGTGAACGAGAAGTCCTCGAGGCCGCCCGCTCTCCGGATCTGCAGCGTGTTCGGCCCGGTG
>VBME01000042.1 GCA_005878995.1 Methanobacteriota archaeon
CATAGATAGCCTTTCGCCTCGATGCGTCGCGGCGGGGCATCCGAATATCCCGCACCCGCGCGGGAACGCCGATGGTCCAGACCCCCGACGACTCACGCAGGCCGGAGGAACAATGGGTTCCGAGAGAGAGTTGACTTGCATCGAAAGGAGTGGGCTCGACCGGATTCGAACCGGTGACCTTCGCCATGTCAAGGCGATGTCATAGCCGCTAGACCACGAGCCCGCGACGCGGCCTAACTCCGCGTGTCCCTTAAGACTTTCTGGACCTTATTCCATCGGCGCCCACAGGATCGTCAGCATCTTCACCTCGCGGCCGCCCGTGGGCCGGAGCGCGGACCATCGGCCGAGCTCACTTCGACAACATGGATACAATCGCGCGGCAGAACGCAGGCAAATCACCGGGATGACGGGACGTGATGAAGGTCCCATCGACGACGCATTCCTTGTCGACCCAGGTCGCGCCCGCGTTGATGCAATCGTCCTTCACGCTGGCGTACGACGTCATCCGGCGACCCTTCACGATCCCGGAACTAATCGGCACCCAGGCCGCGTGGCAGATCGCGGCGACGATTTTGGCGTCCCGGTCCATCGTGCGGACGAAGTCGAGGACTTCCTTGTGCCGCCGAAGTCGATCGGGTCCCGCCACGCCGCCCGGGATGATCACGGCATCGAACTCTTTCGCATCGAGAGCCCCGACGGTCGTGTCGACTTCGCACGGATACGAATGCTTCGAGGCGTATGTCCGTTTCTCGTGCCCGGCCAGGACGACGTCCGCGCCCGCCTCGAGCATCCGGTAGTACGGCACCCAGAGCTCGAGGTCCTCGTATCCATCCTCCGCGAGCACGACGACTTTCTTCCCGCCCAGCGTCATGGGCCGTGCATCGCGAGCGACGGCCAAATTCTTTGCGGACCCGCGACGAGTCGGCCCACCGCAACCGATATGAAGCGTCACGGCTTCGACGCGGCGGTCGAGGACGCGACATGACGTCGAAGGACAACTTCGAGTTCGCGCACGCGCACCGCAAAGAGGTTGCGTGGATGTCCCAGAACACGAACACGCTCCCCGTCCACCCGGCCATCCTCGACGCGATCCGGGCGAGCGCGGACGAACAGGAGTTCAACCTCTACCCGCGCAAGGCGGGCGTCTTCGGCTTGTCCGAGGCGATCAAGGAGGACCTCCGTCTCGACGACGTCGAGATGATCCTCACGAACGGCGGCATCGAGGGAGAGTACATCGCGACCCGCGCGCTCCTGAAAGCGGGAGACGAGGTCCTCTCGACGGACCCCGCCTTCCTCCCGATCCACGACCAGGTCGCCATGGCGGGCGCCCGCGCGATCGAGGCGGACATCTACCGCGCGCCGTACGTCCTGACGCCGGAACGGGCCCTCGAATCGGTCACCCCCGCAACGAAGCTGCTCCTCGTCATCGACCCGAACAACCCGCTCGGCTCCGGATACAGCCGGGCGCAGATCAAAGGCCTCGCAGAAATCGCGCGGGACCGTGGGCTCTGGCTCATCGACGACATCACGTACCGCGACTTCAACGCGGACCATGTCCTCGCGACCGACTTCTATCCGGAGAAGACGCTCCTCTCCTATTCGTTCAGCAAGGCGCCGGGTCTCGCGGGGATGCGAATCGGTGCGATCCTCGGACCTCCCGCGGCGATTCAATCCCTGCGAAAGTACGACACGAACGTGCTCGGCGTGAACGTGCTCGCGCAGCGAGCCGCACTCGCGGCCCTGCGCACGAAGAAGGCGTGGCTGCCGGGCGTGCGGAAGACCTGCGAACGGAACCAGGAGACGATTCGCCGGACCGTTGCAAAGGTCGACGGGGCCTCACTGCCGGTGTACCCGTCGAAGGCCAACATGTTCGTCATCGACCTCGCTCCGACTGGAGTGAACCCGGAGGCCGTCGAAGAACGGCTGCTGCTCGACCACCTCGTCCACACGCGCGCGGGCTCGTACCTATCGAAGAAACACGGAGGCAAGTTCCTCCGCGTCTCGTTCACCGTTTCGGACGCGGACTGCGCGCGGTTCGCCCAGGCGTTCCCTGCGGTGATGGACAAGCTCGCGGCGTGACCCCGACAGAATCATAACGGCGGACGACCGTGAGGGACCGAGACGATGGGATTCCTCCAGGAGCTCGCAGGCCGTGTCGAAGAGGTCGCCGCGGCGGGCGGGAAATTCGCTGATGCGTTCGTACGAACGGCCGGGGCCACGCTCTCGGGGGCGCTCGCCTTCGTCGACCGCGAGATCGGATATGCCCAGCGGGCCGCGAAGCGGAAGGCCGACTCGAAGACGGAAGGCCGCCGACGTCCGGATGACAAATAGGAAACCCGAACCGCGCGGGGATCTCGTTGCCGACGGACGGCCACGCGAGTCTTCGAGAGAGACGACTCTATGGATTGCGGTCCGTTCCGATGACGGTTGACTCCGCGGGCAGCCTTATGAGCTGCTCTCCGGCATCTCCAGTCCGGTCATCGCGATCGGCCGTGACTCTTTTCGAGGGGCTGTCCGCTTCTTTGGCCTGGAGATCTTGGCTCTCTCCTGCGGCGGATGCCGGAGGTGGGCCTCCGCACGACCGATGTCGTCGAATTCCGCCTTGCAGGTGCACCGGTAAACGGTCTTCTCTTCGACGTAGATACTGTGCGCTTTCATGTCGTCTCTCCGGCTCGCCACCGGCGTCTCCCGCACTTAAAGAATATTGCGAGAATATCGACTTTGGAACGAAAGAGAGGGAGCGGTCTCCGTAGAGCCGGCGCACGGAGGCTGCCTGCCCCTGTGGATGGCTCGGACGGCGCGAAAGCTACTTAGCGGCCGGCCACCCTAACCGCTCCATCAGGGGCGATCGAGTGGGTAAATCGGAGTATCTCAACTACGTGAACGGCGAGTGGGTCCCGTCCCACACCGAGGAGACGTACACGGTGATCAACCCCGCCACGGGCGGGAAAATCGCCGCCGTGCCGCAGGCCGACGTGGAGGACGCGCGGGCGGCAATCGACGCGGCGCGGGAGGCATTCGACAAGGGCAAGTGGCCTCGAATGACCCCGGGGGACCGTGCCGCAGCCCTGTTCAAACTCGCAAATCTGATCGAAGCGGATATGGATCGCCTCGCACCGATCGAGACTCAAAACCAAGGCAAGACGATCAAGCAATCGCGAGACGGCGACCTTCCGTTCTCCGTCGACAACCTGCGGTTCATGGCCGGTGCCGCGCGCACGATGACGGGTCAGGCCTCGATGGAATATGCATATGGGGCGACCAGCGTCATCCGGCGGGAGCCTGTGGGCGTCGTCGGCCAGATCACTCCGTGGAATTATCCGTTCATGATGGCGATCTGGAAGCTCGCACCGGCGCTCGCCGCGGGGAACACGGCGGTCTTGAAGCCGGCGTCCATCACCCCGCTCACCACCCTCGAGCTCGGCAAGCTGATCGAAGGGGCCGGGCTGCCGCCCGGCACCGTGAACCTGATCACGGGTCCCGGCGCCGTCGTGGGCAACGAGCTCGCCGCGAGCGACAAGGTCGACATGGTCTCCCTGACGGGCGACACCGCGACCGGCAAGGAGATCATGGGCGCCGCCAAGGCGAACGTGAAACGGCTCCACTTAGAACTCGGCGGGAAAGCCCCGTTCATCGTCTTCGACGACGCGAACATCGCGGCCGCCGCGGAAGGCGCCGTCGCCGCCTCCATGGTGAACGGTGGCCAAGACTGCACGCAGGCCGCGCGGTTCCTCGTCCAGGACAAGGCGTACAAGAAGTTCCAAGAGAAGTTCCTCGAGCGGCTGAAGACGGTCCGAATGGGCGATCCGCTTCAGCGGGCCACCGATCTGGGACCGCTCGTGTCGGAGAAGCAGCGGGAGAAAGTCGAGACGTACGTCGAAATCGCCGAGGACGAAGGCGCGAAGCTCGCGATTGGCGGCAAACGGCCGAGCGGAAAGCAGTTCGCGAAAGGCTGGTTCTTCGAGCCGACCGCGTTCGTCGACACGGATTCGTCGATGCGGATCGCGCGGGAAGAGGTGTTCGGGCCCGTCGTGAACGTCCAGAAGTTCTCGAAAGAGGAGGAAGCGATCGAGGCCGCGAACGCTGTCGTGTACGGCCTCTATTCATCCGTGTGGACGAAGGACGTGCAACGGGCGCACCGCGTCGCGAACGCCCTCCGGTTCGGCGCCGTCGAGATCAACGATCACCTGCCGATCGTGAGCGAGATGCCGCACGGCGGGTACAAGCAGAGTGGGTTCGGGAAGGACCTGAGCGTCTACTCGCTCGAGGACTACACGCAAATCAAGCACGTGTTCATCGACTTGACCGACCAAGTCCGGAAGCCGTGGCACTACCTGACCTTCGGCGACCCCACTTAAGCGGCATCTCGCGGCCGATCCACCGGCCAGACGGCCTTGTCAGGTCTCCACGACCCGCTCCGACCATGCCATCGGGAGCTCCCGGGCGGCCCACTCCTTGAACACCCGAGCGGGATCCAGGACTTCCGACGAGTGCACGCCGGGCCCGGGAGTCGCCTTGTCGGCAATCAGCCCGATTCCGATCGCCAGGCCGACCGCCGTCAGGTAGTACACGGCCGTCGTCGATCGACGCCGGTTTGCCTCTTCGTGCCGCATCGTGACGTCCCCCCGGCGGATCATCCGTTTTCCGCCGGCACGTCCCTCGACCTCGATACTCATCGCACTCGCGCCCTGTAACGGCAAAACGAGCGCCGACGGCTCCGGGAAGGCAGACAGGACCGCCCGTCGGAACGGGACCATCTGGTTCCCGATCCGGATCGTGCGGGAATCCGCTAGGAGGCCCAGGCGGTCCAACGAGATCAGCGCGCGGACGAGGTTCGGGTCCAGCGCGTACTTGTAGTCGACGCGGCCCAGCGGCTTGCCGAGATACCGCGGCAGCGTCTTGACTTCCTCATGGGCGACGAGGTAGGTGCGCTTCGTGCCGACCGGCGGCGGGAACGGGAACTCCTCCGGCTCGCTCAGCGGCTCGCGGTCTTGGAGCCGACCGTCCAGCCAGACGCTCGGGCGGACGAGGACGTCCGAGAGGAACGCCTCCCGCGAGTAGAGGGGGAAGACCTCGAGGCCCGGGAGCGTCACCATGTCCGAGGATCGGATCCGGACCGCGTCGACCACGTCGAACCGCGCCGCCGCATCGCACGCCATCACGTTCGAGATCCCCGGATCCAGGCCCATCGAGACGAGTGCGGTCGCCCCGGCGTCTTCAAACGGGCGACGCGTCCCCGGATCCCGGTCAGGACGCGGGCCCGCTCGCCGAACTCGTCAATCAGGAGCAGGGACGACACCCGCGGGTCCGTCCGCAGTTCGGAGGCGAGGGTTCGGCCGAGCCCCCCGACGCCGAGGATGGCGACCCGCATGAACTCGACCCACGGCCCCTCCGTCGGCTTAGTCTTTTCGCGCGAGCCGAAGGCATCACGGGCCGTGGTGACCCTCCACGAAGGGCTCGCGGAAAGCTCATTTGCGAGAAGCAATTCCGGGAAGCCAGTAGGCGGTCCGTTCGTGCCGGTCAATCACTCCGAAACCGCGTTCCAGGGCCTGGGCGGCTTGCAACTCTTCGAGCAATCGTGGCTGCCGTCCGACCCACCCCGGGCCGCATTGATCCTGGTACACGGGCTCAAGGACCATAGCTCCCGGTACGAAACGTTCGCTCGACAGCTTGGCGACGCAGGTTTCGCGGTGTACGCATTCGACCTCCGCGGGCACGGTCGGTCCGAAGGCCCGCGCGCCTACGTCCGGTCCTTCACCGAATACGTCACGGACCTCGCGACCTTTGTCGTGCGAGTCCGCGAACGGCAGCGAAAACGCCCCCTCTTCGTCTTGGGGCACAGTATGGGCGGCGCGATTGTGACCCTGTTCGCGCTGTCGGATTCGAACGCGATCCAGGGATTCGCCCTGACCGCGCCCGGGCTGAAGGTGACCGACGACGTCACCCGTGGGCGCATTCGCGTGGTGACGCTCCTCGCGAAAATCGTCCCGAGGGCGCACGTCTACCGCGTGGCGAACACGGATTTCTCGAGGGATCCGGAGGTCGTCGAAGGCATGAACCACGATCCGCTCATCGATCAGCGGCGTCTGCCGGCTCGGCTTGCGGTCGAGTTTCTCGGCGCCATGCGGCAGATCCAGGCCCGAGCTCGCGAACTGACGCTCCCGTTCCTCGTGATGCACGGGACCGGCGACCGCCTCACGAATCCCGAAGGCAGTCGGGAGCTGTACCAGAACGCATCGTCTTCGGACAAGACGCTGAAGCTGTACAACGGGCTGTACCACGACATGCTGCACGAGCCCGAACGCGCGCGGGTCTCCGCCGACCTGCTGGACTGGCTCCGCTTGCAAGCCGTGAAGCGGCAAGGCGGTTGATCCAACCTTTGCGGGACCGATTCCCCGGGTGGGACGCCAACCTCGAATAAAGCCGCACCGCTTGTACTCCCACCGTTTAAGGCCGCCGTCCTTGGTCCCTAATGGGACTAGGAGATCGAGCTCACGACGGCCGTCGACGCGTTGATCCTCGATGCGAGCGCGAGGCAGTCACTCGTCACCGTGCGCTCCCTCGGCCGGAGGAACCTGACCGTTGCAGGGCTGGACACGTCCCGCCACGCGCCCGCGTTCTCGTCTCGCTGGTGCACGCACGGGTTTGTGTCGTCCGGGGCCCACGGGACGGACGCATACCTGAACGACTTGGAGCAAGTCTTGGATCGAACGGGCGCGCGCATCCTCATCCCCGCCCATGACGGCACGATTGCCCTCCTTCGCCGACATCGCGCGCGGCTGGAACGCCGCGTCCGCATCGCGCTGGCGAATGAAACCGCGATGACCATCTCGGTCAACAAAGAGCAAACGCTCGCGATTGCGAAGCGACTCGGGATCGCGGTACCGGCCAGCGTCTCGGTCGCCACCGCCGACGAGGTTCCTCGCGCCTTGAAGGACGTCGGGCTCCCGGCGGTCGTGAAACCGAGCGAATCGTGGATCGGCGCCGAGGGACAGGGAACTCGCGTGGTGTCCCGCCTCGTGACGACCGCCGAGGAGGCGTTCCGAGCCGTCTCGGAGCACACGCGCTTCGGCGGGGTCACCCTGTTCCAGCCGTTCATTCCCGGCCGACGGGAGGCGGTGAGCTTCCTGTACGCGAACGGCGAGGTCTACGGCCGGTTTGCGCAATGGGCGAAGCGAACGAATCCGCCGCTCGGAGGGGACTCGGTCCTCCGACAGAGCATCGCCGTGCCGGCCGACATCGGGGACCAAGCGGAACGGCTCGTCCGCGAAATCGACCTCGATGGTTACTCTGAAGTCGAGTTCCGGCGGGACGGCAGCGGGGTTCCATACCTCATGGAGATCAACCCACGCCTCTCGGCGTCCGTCGAAATGGCCGTGCGGTCCGGAGTCGATTTCCCGTTTCTCGTATACCAGTGGGCGAGCGGGGAGCCGATTGACAAGGTCGACCGATACCGAACGGGCGGCTGGATGCGCTACCTCCGAGGCGACCTCTCGGCGACGGCCGCTACGATCCGGCAACGCGGCAGGCCGGGGATCCCGTCCCCCGCCCGGGCGGTCCTGGACTTCGGCGCCTCGTTCCTCCGACCGATGGGCTACGACTACCTCGATTGGCAGGACCTGCTTCCCGCCGCGCGAGCCACCGCCGATTTCACGCGTTCCACGCTGGGCAAGATGCTGGGGAGAGAGCCGACCTCTCTCAGGAGGCAGTCTCGTGAGCTTCGTGAAGGAGACGAAGATGCCGCGACAGTCCATGCCCGCCGCGCCGTATGATGCGGTCGTTGTCGGCGCGGGCCCATACGGGCTCTCGACGGCGGCCCATCTCATCCGGCGCGGGCTCAAGGTCGCCGTCTTCGGCAAGACGTTGGAGTTCTGGCGCCGTCACATGCCGAAAGGCATGCTCTTGCGCTCGCATTGGTGGGCCACGAACCTGTCCGATCCTGCCGGGGATTACAGCTTCGACCGGTTCTTCCACGAATCCCGGTACAAACCGTGTTACCCAGTGCCGATCGACGCGTTCATCGAATACGGCCTCTGGTTCCAGCGACATGCCGTGCCGAACGTCGACGAGACCTACGTGACGTCAATCGAGCGCGGCGACGGCCAGTTTCTCCTGACGCTTGCGGACGGGCGTGTGCTCCGAAGCGCGGCGGTCGTAATGGCGATCGGCCTCCGTTATTATGCCTACCAACCGGAGGAATTCCGCGGCCTGCCATCCGAATTCGTCTCGCACTCCAGCGAGCACGTGGACCTCGACCGGTTCCGGGGAAAACGGGTCGTCGTGGTCGGCGGCGGGCAAAGCGCGGTCGAGTATGCCGCGTTGCTCCACGAGGCAGGGGCGAACGTGCATCTCGTATCGCGTCGCCCCGTCGATTGGCTGCCGCGCGATCGGTTCGGTGAACGCACGTTCGTCGAACGCATGCGAGCGCCGGACGCGGGCATCGCGCCCGGCTGGTTCAACTGGATCCTCGAGCATCTGCCGTATCTGTTCCACCGTTTGCCGCAATCGACGAAGGATCGGGCGATGGTGGTACACTCGAAAGCGTGGGGCGCCGAGTGGCTGAGAGATCGGGTCCTCGGCAAGGTCACGTTGCACGAGGGATGTATCATCGCCAGCATCGGGGTCTCGAACGGAGCCGTGGACGTCACCTTGTCCAGCGGCGACCGAATCCGGGCGGATCACGTGATCTTCGCGACCGGATACCAGGTGGATCTCAGCCGGCTTCCGATGATCGATCCGGCGCTTCGAGCCCGAATCAAGACGCACAAGGGCAGCCCGGTCTTGAGCGACTCGTTTGAAACGACCGTCCCCGGCCTTTACTTCGTCGGTGTGAGCGCATGGCGCGCCTCGGGCCCCTTATATCGATTCGTCCTCGGTTGCAAAGCGGCGGCGCCGTGCGTCGCGCGTTCCATCATGCGACACCAGCGGAGGGCGCGCGCCCGTCCGGGCGGGATTCGGTCGAAGCGCACTCCGGAGCCCGCCAAGGCGGCCCAAGCCGACGCGGCGCTCCGGTGAGGCCCCGACTTCTGGCAGCGCGTCGCGGAGGTTTGCTCGACTTCTCGTGCCTTACACGGTGATGACGATTTTGGCTCGAGGGTGTCCCTCTCCGAGATACCGGATCGCCTCGGGAACCTCACGCAACGGATAGGATCGGTCAATGACCGGCGTGACCTTTCCGGCTTCAATGAGTTGCTTCAGGGCAACAAGATCCTCTTTGCGGTGCTTCGTGATGTAAACGACGATTTTCTGCCGCACGAAGCGCGACAGCACCGGGGTCGTGAAAAATGGTAGAATCGTCGGTTTCTCACGGCTTGACACTCCGGCCCGTACAAGCGTCCCATTCAGACTGAGTGCTCGTCGGCACTCGGACAAGGAGTGGCTCCCGGCCACGTCGAAGATCAGGTCGTAACGCCGCCCATCTCGGGTGAAGTCCTCTCGGGTGTAATCGATCACCCGGTCTGCGCCGATCGATCGGACCATGTCCACGTTCTTCGGACTGCACACGGCGGTCACGTCGGCTTCGAACGACTTGGCAATCTGCACCGCAAACGTGCCCACGCCTCCTGACGCACCATTGACCACGACCTTCTGCCCACGACGAATCTGCCCTTTGTCACGAAGACCCTGCAGGGCGGTCTCTCCCGCCACAGGTACGGCTGCCGCTTGCTCGAACGTGAGGCCCGCCGGCTTCGGAACGAAGTTCTTCTCTTTCCCGCACACATACTCGGCAAATGCGCCGCTGCCAATGCCGAATACCGCATCACCGGGTCGAAACTGCGTCACGTTCCGACCGACCGCCTCGACGTCCCCCGCCACATCGACTCCCGGGATGGGGTTCTTGGGTCTGCGCAGGCCGGTTCCCAAGCGGATGACGAGCGGGATGCCGCGCATGAGGTGCCAGTCGAGGGCATTGACCGAGGCCGCTCGAACCCGTACGAGCACGCCGTCGTCGTCGACCACCGGCTTCTCGATCTCTCGGAGTTCGAATACATCCGGTGAGCCGTACCTGGTTTGGACAATCGCTTTCGCGGTATTCCCCTCCGATTCGGTCGCACGCCCCCCCTGGTACTTGGTCTTTGCTCGGGAACCCCAGGGCTTGGACCAGGCGTGACGCCGAGGGCAGGGTTGGCTCCACGGGCGATCTCGCGCAGCCCGAAGAATCCGGAATACAGGGCGAGGGAACGCTCGAGGTTGGTGACGCGGATGCCGACGTATCTGAAGTACATGAATGCCGGCAAAGGCTCGTTGCCGAGAAAACATGCTCCCGGCGGGAAGTCGGTACATCGGCAAGCAAACCTGGCAAGCCCATCAAGAAATGGCCAGTGGAAAGTTTCTACGGTTGGGCTTTGAACCCGGACTTGTGGCCGGTTCCCGGCCGGGGAAGAGACGCCTGACAGCGCGCGCAGGAGATACATTCGTCGCGAACGTTACGACTACCGTGTAGACTTCTTCGGCGGATTTTGGCGGTCTCGAAACCTCGGGTGCTGCGCACAGGCCCGCACCCGCCCTAGCA
>VBME01000043.1 GCA_005878995.1 Methanobacteriota archaeon
AGTCACGGACGACGGCGCGATTGTCTACGACCCCTCTCTCGGAAAGACGCGCCTCTCCGACATCCCGACGATTGAGAAGCGGCTCGATGCCGACCTCCGCACCTATCTGATTTCGCGCGGCGTTGGCGAGACCATCGACGACATGCTCGCCGCGTCGAAACAACGCGGTGTGGCCCTCGTCCCGATTCCGTACAAGGACTTGCTCGAACAGGTCGCGGACGAATTCCAGATCGACCAGCTGAGCAAGATCTCCCGCGTCGTCAACATGCTGGCGGTCGGCGCGTCCTTCGGGATCCTCGGCTTCGATTTCGAAATGATGCGACGCGGCCTCGAGGACGTGTTCCGGGCGAAGGCGAAGGTCGTGAACATGAACGCGGCCGGCGGACGGAAGGCGTACGACATCGCCCAGACCCTCGTGCCGGAGTTCCCGTACCGTCTCGAGAAACTCCCGCGGAAGGAGGCCAGGCTCTTCCTCACCGGAAGCCAAGCGACAGGCCTCGGCAAGTTGTACGGAGGAATGCGATTCCAGACGTACTACCCGATCACCCCTGCGTCCGATGAGAGCGAGTTCCTCGAGGAGAACGAGGTTCTCGACCTCAACGGGTCGGGCCTCCACTCGGAATCCGACGCCTCGACACCGAAAGAAGAGGCCGCCTCGATTCTCGTCGTCCAGACGGAGGATGAGATCGCCGCGATTACGATGGCGACCGGCGCCGCGCTGACCGGCACGCGTTCCGCCACCGCAACGTCGGGCCCGGGATTCTCCCTCATGATGGAAGGGATCGGATGGGCCTCGATCAACGAGGTGCCGGTCGTGATCACGCTGTACCAGCGGGCGGGCCCGAGCACGGGCATGCCGACCCGCCACGAACAAGGCGACCTTCGGTTTGCGTTGCATGCGGGCCACGGAGAGAGCCCGCGGATTCTCCTCGCCTCGGGCGACTTTGAGGAGTGCATCCGGGACGGTTTCCTGGCCTTCAACTACGCCGACCGGTACCAGATGCCGGTCATCCACCTCGTCGATAAGGCGCTCGCGAACAGTTACGCGACGACGACCGTGCCGGACCTCTCCGACCTCCGAATCGACCGGGGCGTGTTGGCCAACGGGAGCAACGGATATTCGAAGGAGAATCCGTACAAGCGGTTCGATCTCGGCAATGGCCCGGTCTCCCCTCGGGCCTTCCTCGGTCAAGAGGGGACGATGTTCTGGAACACGGGCGATGAGCACGAGGAACACGGGCACATCACGGAGGACCCCGCGGTCCGGGACGCCATGATGGAGAAGCGTTTCGCGAAGCTCGACCTTGCCGCGAAGGAGATCCCGCGGGATGTCAAGATGCGCTACTTCGGGCCGAAGGATGCCACCACGCTGATCGTGAGCTGGGGCTCGACGAAAGGCGCGCTCCTCGACGCCCTCGACCGCCTCTGGGCAGAGGGCGCCAAGATCGGCTACCTCCACGTGCGGCTGATCAATCCGTTCCCCACGGAAGAGATCCTGCCCTACCTCGCGAAGGCGAAGCGGCGGATCGGGATCGAGATGAACTTCGGGGCGCAGTTGGCGGGGATCGTGCGCGAGCACACGGGCGTCGAGATGACCCATTTCATCCTGAAGTACAACGGCCGCCCGATGTCGAACACGGAGCTGTACGACGCGATCCAGTCGGTCATCCGCAAGAAGGCGGCGAAGAGGACGGTGTTGACCCGTGGCTCTTGAACAAATCCTGAAGCCGTCGGACTTTGCGACCGAGGTCCACAACGACTGGTGCCCCGGGTGCGGGGACTTCGGAATCCTGCGGACGATCCAGATGGCCCTCGCGGAGCTGAAGATGGAACCCCATCGCGTCACGATCGTCTCGGGCATCGGGTGTTCGGCGAAGACGGTCCATTATGTGAAGACGTACGGGATCCACACGCTCCACGGCCGCGCGCTCCCGTACGCGACCGGCGTGAAGCTCGCGAACCCGCAGCTCAAGGTCCTGTGCCTGAGCGGGGACGGCGACGGCTTGGGCATCGGAGGCGGTCACTTCGTGAACGCAGGCCGCCGGAACCTCGACATGTTGTACATCATCCACGACAACGGCGTGTATGGGTTGACGAAGGGGCAGGCCGCGCCGACCCTGAAGCTCGGCGTGCAGACGAAGTCCCTCGCCCACCCGAACATCAACGAGGCCGTGAACCCGATTTGGCTCGCCCTCGCCGCCGGCGCGACCTGGGTCGGCCGCGGTTATTCGTACGACATCAAGCATCTCGTCGCCACGATCAAAGCGGGGATCGAGCACAAGGGCTACGCCTTCCTCGATGTCCTGCAGCCGTGCCCGACGTACAACGATCTGAACACGAAGGAGTGGTACGGCGGCGAGGACCGGAAGGACGCGACGTCGGGCCGGGCGATGCCGCGTGTCTACAAGCTCGAAGATGAAGGCTACGACCCGGTGGTCCACGAGCCCTCCGACGTCGAGAAGAAGACGACCCAGGCCCTCGAGAAGGCGCTCGAATGGGGGGACCGCATCCCGATCGGCGTGTTCTACAAAAATGAGCATGTACCGACCTTTGAGGAGCGGATTGCGAAGCGCGTGCCAACGTACTTCGATCATCCGCCGGCCCTCCAGCCGATTGCGGGCCCGGGCGGCGAGCCGAGGACGGACCTGACGCGGCTGATGCGGCCCTTGACGTTCAAGGCCGAGTGACGGCGACCCGTTTCGTCCCGCGGTCCGCCTCGAGGAGATCGGCCGCGGGCTTCCCCATCTCCCAGATCCGCTCGGACATCTCCGACATCGCGTCGGCGATCGCGGGGTCGTCCGTCCAGATCGCGATGTCGTCGCCGCGATACGAAGAGTCGTCGTCCGGGATCGGGTGGCTCATCAGGAACTCCTTCCCGTCGAAGACGTGCATGTAGACGGGCATCATGAAGTCGATGTGCCGGACCTCCCCGTACCTCAGGAGGGCTCGGACGTCGTCGCGGTTTTCCGGCGTGAAGCAGAACGCGTACTTCAGACGCACGCCCTGCTTCGCCTTGTCGACCAGGTTCGGCATAAACGCTCCGAGGATCCGTCCCGGGCTCTTCGTCGTGCCGATCCCGATTACCTCTCGCGTCGCGACGTCGTACATCTTGAGCAGCCGCTCGCGGACGTTCTTCCGTCCGTAGATGGCCTCGAACCGCCCGCGCGCTTCGGGCTCTTGGTGCGCGTTGATCGCGAACTCGCGCGCCGAGGCCTCGAGACCCGTATCGATTTGTTTCGCCCGCGAGCGCAGATCGTCCGCGAGGGTCCGCAAATACGTCTCGAACGGGACCGCCTTGTACCGGAGTGGCGTCTCCGGGAGGATCTGCACGAGCCCCTTCTCGTGGAGCTGTTGCATCGCGGCGTAGATTCGCGTCCGCGGAACCTTCGAGAGCGGCGAGATCTGGCTCGCCGTCGCCGAGCCGAGGTCCAGCAAGGTCAGGTAGACCCGGGCTTGGTACTCCGTCAAACCGTGGTCCGCCATCTTCCGGAGTCGGTCTTGGTTAATGGGCACGGCGACCGTCGAAGGCGGTGGGCGACATAAACGTTGGTTCGTTCCTCCGTCACAACGTGTGCGAAAAGGGGAAGTGAGCCCGGGACGTTCGTGCGATGCTCACATGACGCGCCCCTCGGAGGACGGGACGCTTCGCCGGTCTCTCGAGTCCGCGATTGGACCGGAGAAGGTCCGCATGGACGACGCCGCCCGGCGGGCCTACTCAACGGACGCGAGTCCCTGTGCGGTCGAGCCGCGAGCGGTGGCGTTCGTCGAAACGGAGGAAGAGGTTCTCGCGGTCCTTCGCGCATGCCGCGAGCTGGATGTGCCGGTCACCCCTCGGGCTTCCGGGACGTCGCTATCCGGGGCCGCGATTGGTCCCGGTGTGGTGATGGACACCACGCGATTCAAGAGAATCCTCGAGTTCGATCCCGCTCGCGGACTCGTTCGCGTCGAGCCCGGGATCCTCCTCTCCGAGTTGAATGCCCATCTCGCGGAGCGCGGAATGCGCTTCGCTCCCGACCCTGGATCCCAAGACCTGTGTCGGATCGGCGGGATGGTCGGGCACAACGCCTCCGGGTACCGCAGCGTGAAGTACGGCCAGACCGGCGATCACGTCCTCGAGTTGAAGGTCGTCCTGGCCGACGGGACCTCCGTGCGCGCCCATGATGTGCGTCTGGACAGCTCGGAGTGGGCCGAGGTCACCGATCGCGCGGAGGCCTTGGAGCGGGTCCGCCGCGAAATCGATGAGAACCGCGAAGCGATCCTGTCCAGCCGTCGCCCAATCCGGAAGCATTCCTGTGGATACAATCTGAGCGGCCTCGCGGAGTCGATCGCCCGCGGGTTTTTCCCTCTCGCCTCCCTTTTTGTGGGAAGCGAAGGCACCCTCGGGATCGTGACGGAGGTCACGTTGCGCGTCCTCCCAATCCCCGGACACCGGGTCACGCTCCTCCTGTACCTCGATCGGTTCGAGGACCTCGGCCCGGCCGTCGCCGAAATCCTCGCATCGGGCCCGAGTGCGATCGAAGCCGTCGACGGCGGCTCGCTCGCCCTCCTCGACCGCGAGGCGCTCGGGGTTCCTCCGGCGGCACAAGCGATGCTCCTCGTCGAGTTCGATGACGGGGACCTCGCCGCGATCGCGGACGGCGTGGTCGGGCGCATCCGCTCCCATTATCGGTTGAGCCAAGCCGCGGAGGTTGCGTTCGAGACGACTCGCCAGTCAGCGCTCTGGAAAGTGCGTCGGGCCGTCTTCCCGACGATTATCCAGCGTCCCGGTCCGCGCAAGGCGTGGGGCTTCGTGGAAGATCCGATTGTTCCCCGCGACCGCGTCCCAGAGTTCATCGAATTCCTTGCGGGACTCACCCGCCGCCACGGGACGGAGGCCGGAATCTACGGGCACATCGGGGACGGCAACACGCACTATCGTCCGTTCTTCGATCCGACGGACCCCGCCGACTTCGAGCGGATGCAGGCCCTTCGGGCTGAATTCGACGACGCCGTATTGGATCGGTTCCGCGGGGCGCCATCCGGAGAACATGGAATTGGTCGGATTCGCGCGGAGACGCTGCCGCGGGTATGGGGACCCGAGGTCTACGGCATCATGCTCCGGATCAAAGAGGCGCTCGATCCGCGCAGCCTCTTGAATCCGGGCGTCATGCTCTCGACGGATTCGTGGTGGGCCACGTGGG
>VBME01000044.1 GCA_005878995.1 Methanobacteriota archaeon
TCCTCGTCGCCGTCCTCGTCACGTACTTCTTGCTCCACAACGCGGATCGGATCTTCCGGCGGCTGGGACGAGCGGGCACGCGCGCTGTCGGCCGCGTCATGGGGCTGTTGCTCGCCGCGATCGCGGTTCAGTTCATCGTGGACGGCGTCATCGGCGTCGCAAAACTCCACGGAATCCCGCTCGTGTGACGAGACCCCCATGGCCTTTTATCCGGGGCCTCGCATGCGGTCCGCGTGAACGTCGAGGAGCAGATCCTTTCCCGGATTCGGCCGACCGCCAAGGAGGAAGCGCGGATCGAAGCCGTGGTCCGCGAGATCCGGGAGCGCCTCCGAGCGACGCTCCAAAAGCGCGGGTGGGACGCGAAGCCGTTCCTCGCCGGCTCCGTCGCGAAAGGAACCCACCTGACGGGCACGGAGATCGATGTCTTCGTCGCCTTCCCGCGTGACGTTGCGCGGGCGGACCTCGAGACACGGGGCCTCGCTCTCGGGGAAATCCTCGAACGCGGGGCGCATCTGTACGCCGAGCATCCCTACACCCGCGGATGGTATGGCGGGTTCGAGGTCGAAATCGTCCCGTGCTATCGGATCACGGACGCCTCGCAGCGGATGAGCGCGGTGGACCGCACGCCGCTCCACGTCGACTACGTCCTCGGCCGGGTCAAGGACGGCCAGACGGACGAGATCCGACTCCTGAAAGCGTGGGCGGAGGGAATCGGGGTCTACGGTGCGGAGGCGAAAATCCTCGGCTTCAGCGGGTATCTCTGCGAGCTCCTGGTGCTGAAATACGGGACGTTCCGCGGGGTCCTGGAGGCCAGCCTCGCTTGGCGCCGAGGACTCGTCGTCGAGCTCGACCGTGTCGCGGGGCGGAGTTTCGAGGAGCCGCTCGTGGTCATCGACCCGGTGGACCCGAACCGGAACGTGGCGAGCGCGGTGAGCCTCGAGCAGCTCGCGACATTCGTCCATGCGGCGCGCGAGTACCTCCAGAAACCGAGCGAGCGATTCTTCTTCCCGCGGCCGGTGAAACCGCTCTCGGTCCCGAGGCTGCGGTCCCTCGCGAAGCAACGAGGCGGCGGCCTCCTCGCGATCTCGATCCCCGCCCCCGCGATCACGGAGGACGTCCTATATCCGCAGTTGCGGAAGGCGCACCGCGCCTTCTTGGACGCGTTCCACCGCGAGGAGTTCCGGGTCTCCGACTCTCGCTTCGACCTCGTCGGCAAGGAGGCAGTCTTCCTCTTTGAGTTCGCCGTCGCCGCGCTTCCGAGGGTGTCGCGGCACGAAGGTCCGCCGGTCTGGGTCAAGAACGCACAGGCGTTCCTCGACAAATGGCAGCGCAACCCAAAGACGATCGCGGGTCCGTTCATTCAAGGCGAGCGCTGGGTCGTCGATGTGGCCCGCGACGTGACCACGGCTCCGGGCCTCGTGAAGGCGACGTGGCGGAAACTCAGCCTTGGGAAAGATCTTGACAAAGCCGCACGACGGTCCCTTCGTCTGCGGTTCGGGGCCGACGCCCTCCGCGCCGCTTACGCGGACGCGTGGACCCGGCTATTCGACAAGCGGTTCCCCTGGGAACGGTAGGCGGTTCACGCGGGAAGAATCTGGAACGCGGTGCCGGCTTGGCGCCCGCTCGTGTCGATCGCCCGGATGGTGACGGTGTAACTCGTCGCATTCACGAAGAACGACGCTTCGTAAGTGCCTCCCGGGTAGGTCACCGATGCAGCACGGACACAGCGGTCGGGTCCAGAAACCAGAGTGGGTTTGAGCGAGAACGGGGTCTGACTACCGGGGGCAATCTCCACCGAAACGTCCGAAAGCCCCACGTTGTCCGTCGCGCGAAACAGGACGTACAGAGAGTCGTTCCCCACCATCGGGGCCGTCACGCTTCCACCCAGGAGGGGCAGACACGACAACATGTGGCTCGAATTGCCCAAGTATCCTGCGTGGTATGGCGAAACGGAAATCGACTGGACCGTCGGATCGGTGTGGTCGCTAAACGGCGGGTTCAGCAGGAGAATCCAGAACGCGAGCCAGCTGAAGAAGTACGTAATCCCATGGCCGACCCAGTCTCGGCGCTTGAACCCGTCCGTGTTGATGCCGATGAGCGGGAAGACGAAATACATCCCGAAGCCCACCGCGATGCCCGCGAAGAACGCCAGGACCGGGAGGACCGCATACAAGAGGAGCGCAACGACCGCCCCGATGACCGCCCAACCAATCGTCGCGATCGCGGCGTGGGCCCCCTGAATCTCCTGACGCATGTAGCCCACCTCGTCGAACTCGGGCGGGACCCAGTCGGGCTCGTCCTCCTTCCGTTTCCGGCGGGCCATCGGGCCGTTGGAAGCAGGGGGGCCTTCAAAAACCTTCGCTCATCGACGAGAGTCGTTCTCGCGCTCGGCGACAATCCGCTGGAGATTTCGAACGACTATGCAACACGTTTCGCCATCGTCTCCAACGTATGCAGGGCCCAGCCGTGATGGGCGACCTCGTCCCGCGGCGGCAGCTTCCCGAGATCGAACCACTCGGCCACCGCGAGGTCGTTCGACGGGCGGAGGCGAGGCTTGCGTTCCATTTCCGCCTTGCTGTGGAACGACATGTGCCACGCGCCGCTGTTTCCTTTGAACGATTCGATGTGATCCAACCGCGCTTTGACATCGGACAGCCCGAGTTGCTCCTTCACTATCCGCGTCCCAGCGCGTTCCGGATGCTCGAGGTACTGCAACTCATCGTCCGGCAGGAACCATCCGGTCTCGTGGTCGTACTTCGCCGAGTCCCGGTAGCGGACGAGCAGGACTTGGCCTTGCGCGATGATCGCAACGTCGGCCACCAACGTGTGGATGCGACATTCCTCGTCGATCGTGGACGCCTCCCCCAACCGATACCTCGGCAGGGAGATCCATTCAGATGTAGTTTACCGAGCGTTCCGGGGTTTGGCCTCGGAGGATGTGTTCAACGCTCGAGGGTCGACGCGGATGAGAACCGCGCGCGGAGCGCCTGGATCTCGATCGAAAACTGGCGAATCGTCACGATCATCGCGCCGATGAGGAGCCCGCCGACAAAGCCAGCGAGGGCACCGGTCCCGACACGCGCGAGCGGCGTCGACTCGTAGCCGTTTACCCGGAACAGCTGGGTGAATCCGTCAATCGCCATCGGGATGAGGCCGAGGACCACGATGAACGCGCCCGCGCGCTCCGAGCCAATCTTCGAGAGCCGCCGGCGCAAGAACTCCGGCAACGCGTTGATCATGACCTGCCCCGTGCTCGTCGAGGGCTGCGCGAAAATCGCGGCGATCAGGCCGAGGTTCGCGAAGACGTACATCGACGTCATGCGCTCGTCAATCGGCATCTGGTTCCCGTTCAACCAGAACGACCGGTAGTATAACTGGTGGCACTGCGCGTCGCCAATCGTGTAGATGATCCTCGGGTACGCCGGGAAGGTCGCCCAGATGTTCTCGTGGTCGACGATGTTGGCGCCACCGACTTGGTTCGCGAACGACCCGGGCGGGACCAGGTACGGGCAGATGAACAGGGAGGCGCTCCAAACCACGTTCAGGACGAGGACCGCGAAGAGCGCGCGGCTCCAGGTGAGCCGGGCCCACAGGGCAGAGGCCACGGAGGGGCGACACGGTCCGATCGACGATAAATCTTTGCCGACCAAGGCCGCCGAATGATTCACTTCGCGAACTGGACCGGGTTCCGATCGAAGGTGGCCTTGCAGCCGGAGGAGCAGAAGTAGAAGGTCCGGCCCTTGTAAACGGAGCTGCCGGCCGCCCGCTTCGAGTCCACCATCATTCCGCAGACGGGATCTTTTTCCATGGTTTACTCGAACGAACGGTTCCACGTGAACCTTGCGGCCTCTCTCCTCGAATCCCTCGGGGCCCATCCGGCAGGCCTCGGGTTCGCAAGCGCAACGACCTTCAACGCTTCTTGGACCGCGTTGGGACCGGCGAGTCCTCGGCTTCAATCGCCTCGCTCGCGCGCGCCGTCGATGCCTCCATCTCGTCCAAGTCCCGGAACAGCTCGTCGATTTCTTGATCGGCTTGCTCTCCCGTGACACTCTCGTCGGGGGCCTCGGAGGGCCGCTCCTCGGGGGCAGGACGCTTTGGTTCACTCTTGCCCGTGCGCGGCTTGACCGTTGACACCGTCCGCGGGACGCCCCGGCGCCGTCGAAGGCCCCGCGAGAGCCCTGCGGCGGTCGCGATGAGGGCACAGATCAAACCCGCGACGACCATCCATAGGAATCCGGACGGTAATGCGGCGAGGGGCCCGTTCGGGCTGGCTCCGCCTTGTCCTTCGACGGGCACTCCGGCTGTCGACGAGTCTCCCGAGCCGTCGGCATCCCAGGCCGTCAGCCGGACGTTGTAGGTCCCTGCGACGGCGTACACATGGTCCACGACGGCGCCCGAGCCCGCTTGCCCGTCACCGAAGTCCCACTTGTATTGCACGATGCCTTGGTCGTCCGTCGAGGCCGACGCATCGAACTGGACCGCGCTCGCGGCACGCGGGGCCGAAGGGGAGAACACGAACGAAGGGCGAGGCTGCCCGTTCGGCGGAGGTGCATTGGCGGGATACGAAGGAAGAGGGCCCGTGTACGGGTAATCGGCGTAGGGACCTTTGCCGTCGTCAAAGAGGACCGTGGTCGTGATCGCAGGCCATCCCCGGGCGCGGCTTTGCTCTGTGAACCACGGCCAGTAACCGTACCCAAAGGGGCTCGGACCCGGCTGCAAGCTATACATGTAGTTGCCCTCGAAGTGCGGGATCCCGAGCGCCTCGTGCCATGCGGTCTCCCAGTTGATCAGGGCCACGTTTTCCGTCGTACCCGACGTGTGATGCTGGGACACCTCGAGACCCGGGATGTCGTTGAAGAAGAAATGGTACTG
>VBME01000045.1 GCA_005878995.1 Methanobacteriota archaeon
CGCGGGTGCGGCTGCCGGAGCGCCTCCGCAAGGGGAGGGACCGCATCGGAAGTTTCAATACGGCCCGCGCTCTGGTCTCGTCGCGATGGCTCCCGAACTGCGCGACGGTCGGATTTCCGTCTTCGCGAAACGCATCATGCGGAAGCCGCGGACCCTCCACTGCCCGTACTGCGATGGGAAAGTTCTGTTCACGCGGAACGAGGAGCACCTCGATGCGAAGAACTGTCCGCACTGCGGGATGCGGGTCGAGCGCCGCGAGTGGCCCGAGAAACTGTACGATCCGATGCCGATCCTGCGGACGAAGCCCGGTGGCCCCGACGCGATGAAGATTGAGACCGCCGATGCGAAGGAGCCCGCGACGAAGAAGGACGAGAAAGAGAAAAAGGCCTAGCCGAAGACCGCGCCGCACTTGAGGCAGTCGCTCCAATACTTTCCCACGGGGGCGCCACACTCCCCGCACTCCCCGCCTTTCGCGGTCTGATCCGCCTTCACGACGACGAGCTCGGGATTCGAGAGCTTGTCCCACCGGGGTTCGCGGACCAGGAGGAACGCGAAATCGTCGCCCCATGTCTCGAGCTCGAGGAACGCGATCTTGCGGGTCGCGAGCATCTCGTTCATGGACTTCATGAGGTCCCGTGCATCTTTGAACCGAACGACCCGCTCTTGGTCGCCGAACCTCAGCTTCGCCTTCCGCAGGTTCAGTTCCTCGTCGAGCCAGCTGACATCTTTCATCTCGATGGTGAGGTTGAAGGAACTGAGGCGGCGGTTGATCTCTGCGAGGACCGCCGAGGGCTCAAACGCTTCCGAGACGCGGAACCCGAGCCAGTCGATCAGGACTCGGGTAATCGCGCGGTATGGCGTCGATTGGTACTCGAGGACGAACGCCGCCTCGCCGCCCGGATACACGGCGACGCGTTTCGCGAAAACGGCTTTCGTCGGCGGGACGGTGAGGCCGAGGTCGACGAGGCCCGCGTGGGCCTGGTTCACGAACGCTGCGGCGTCGCCCGGCTTCGGCACCGCGGGCGGCGCGGCTTTGGGCTCCGGCTTCTTCGCCTCGGGTTCCGGCTTCGGGGCTTTCAGCTCCGGGGGCGCGGCCTTTTCCTTCTTCTCCTTCAGTTCCTCGGCCGCTTTTTCTGCCTTGCCCGTCTCCGGCTTCTCTTTCTTCCAGAACCTGAGGGGCATCCCGCCGCGCGTACTCGGGTCGCGCGTAATAAGAGTTTGGTCGTCAAAACCGCGCGACGTATCATGGGTCCATCGACGCCGCTAAGTACGACCGATGTGTAGCCCCGCCGTCCACGGTGGATGGATGGTCCGCGAGCCACGCGTTCTCTCGTCGCAACCCCTTCGCGAGGGATGGCCTCCGATCACGGAGGAAGAGGTCGAGCTGCCCAGCGGAGCCCGGAAGAACTGGATCCGGATGCACTTCGGGATTTCCGCCGCGGTTCTCGCGGTCACGAAACGGAAAGAGATCGTCTTGACCCGCGAGTATCGGCACGGGCTCGGGCGCGTCACGTTCTCCCTCCCGGGAGGGACCGCCAAGGACGGCGAGTCCGCGGAATCGTGCGCGCGACGCGAACTCCTCGAGGAGACCGGATATCAGGCGCCGAAGCTCCTGGAGATGTACGCGGGAAACAACCTCACCGCGTACCTCGAAGGCACGCTGCACCTCTTCTTTGGGAGGGATTGCCAAGCGACGGAGCGGCGACCGGATCCGGACGAGATTCAGGCGGTCGAGCGGATGAGCGTGACGGAAGCGCTCTCCCGCGCTCGCGCAGGAGAATTCGAATCCGCGGTCGTCACGCTCGGGATCCTCATGGCCGACGCGCGCGGCTGGCTCGTCGGGTGACGTGCCCCGCGCGAGCGCCGCGACCGATTCACCACTGCAGGCCGGTTGAGAATGCGTGGGGCAGGATTTGAACCTGCGAACCCCTTCGGGACAGCGACCTCAACGCTGCGCCTTTGACCAAGCTGGGCCACCCACGCACGGCGCGGTTTGATTGCTGGCTTCGTTATTAATCTTCCTCCAGAGGACGTGGCGACGCCTCCCGCGAATCGAGTCGTCTGTGGTTCCGTCGCTCAGCCCGGAGGCGGATGATTGCCGGGCTCGATGATCATCGGAGGAGGTCCGGACGCGGACTTCGTGACCGCCCAGAGGACGACTCCCGCACAGAACGATGCGCCACCGCTCAGTATCAGCATGATACCTAGCAGAGCACCGTTCGTCGATTCCTCGAACCGCGTGTAGAACCAGATGCCGAGGCCGCCGAGGAAGTAGCCGAGGATCATGAGATTGAACGCGATCCGCCGTCTCGACATCGATCCGCCCGCGCAACGCAAGCCGAAGATGGGCCACGCCGTATTCGAAGCTTAGCCCGCTCCGAATTCAGCGGATGTGAACCTCACCGATTGCCCCGATTGGCAGTGCCTCGAGTGACAGGGTCGGCGTCCACCGGATGACAAAACATATTTGGTGCGCCCGCCCTCGGTGCAACGAGAGGATTTCAGTGCCCCGCCGAAAGCCGAGTCGGCATCCCAAGAAGCACCGCACGTTCAGCGTGATCAATCCCGCGACCGGCGACTCGCTCGCGATGTATCCAATCGCGACCCAAGCGGAGGTCCGTGCGAAAGTCGAGAGGGCCCGCGAGGCGTTCCGCTCGTGGTCGAAACTCGATGCGGAAGATCGTGCGACCTACCTCCTGCATTTTGCGGAGGTCCTCCGGAAGCACAAAGCCGACTACGCGGAGACGATGACGCTCGAGATGGGCAAGATCATCCGCGAATCAATCGCAGAGGTCGAGAAATGTGCCTGGGCCGCCGACTACTTCGGACAGAACGGCCCCGCGTTCCTGCGGCCGGACATCGTCGCGACGGACGCGATGCGGTCCTATGTCGCGTTCCATCCGCGCGGCGTACTCGGATCGATCATGCCGTGGAACTTCCCGATGTGGCAGATTGTGCGATTCGCGGTGCCCGCGCTCATCGCCGGCAACACGGTCGTCGTGAAGCCCGCGAGTGCCTCGCCGCAATCCGCTCTCAACCTCGAGGTGGCGTTCCGCGAGGCGGGCCTTCCCGATGGAGCATTTCAAATCGTCGTTGGAGATCGCACGACGGCGACGGCGCTCATCCGATCTCCTGTGTCCGTGGTGAGCCTGACGGGATCCGTCGGCACCGGGGCACAGGTGGCCCGCGAGGCCTCGAGAGACCTGAAGAAGGTCATCCTCGAGCTGGGCGGCTCCGACCCGTTCATCGTCGCCTCGGATGCGGACCTCGATGCGGCCGCGAAGGGCGCCGTGGCGGGACGATTCGTGAACGGCGGACAGTCGTGCATTGCCGCGAAGCGTTTCTTCGTCGTGGACAGCGTGGCAAAGGAATTCCTTGCGAAGTTCGCGGAGAACATGCGGCGCCTCCGGGTGGGCGATCCGTTGGATCCGTCCACGGACATCGGGCCGCTCGTCAGCCGGATGCAACGTGATGAAATCGAAGGCCAAGTGAAGGACGCGGTCGCAAAGGGCGCGAAGGTCGAGGTCGGCGGGAAGCGCGGCCGTCGCGCGGGCTGGTACTTCGAGCCGACTCTCCTCAGCCACGTCACGAAGAACATGCGGGTCCTCCGTGAGGAGACGTTTGGCCCCGTGGCGCCGGTCGTCGCGGTGCCGGACCTCGATACCGCGATTCGGGAAGCGAACGATTCGGAGTTCGGCCTCGGCGCAAGCCTGTGGACGCAGGACCTCGCGCAGGCAGATGACCTGGCGAAGCAGCTCGAATCGGGAATGGTGTTCATCAACGGGATCGTGAAGTCGGACCCGCGGATGCCGTTCGGCGGCGTGAAGCACAGCGGCGTGGGGCGGGAGCTGAGCCGCTATGGGCTACTCGAGATGGTGAATATCAAGACGGTCGAAATATTCCCCGGGAGTCCCGGTGCGAGCGCGGTCCGCAAGGAGACGGAGTGACCATCATCGGGATCGTAGATCCCAAATGGGAAGGCCGCGTGATTCGACGCGGCACTCAGATGTCAAGTGAAACAAGAAAGGTGGTCCTAGTCGTCCGCGTTATCGCGGTTGCTTTGGCCCGGCGTCGCCTGGGTTCGTCACCCTAGCATCGCCGGACCATGTCTCGAACCCATTGACCGAGGCCGGAGCTGGACCCAAAGCGGTCTTGGAGCATGTGGACGTAGGACGACACGCAAGCGCCGTGGCTTGCCGAGCCCGATCCACTGCCGCTTCCCTGGAGGCTGACGCCTCCGGGCACGACCGCGGGAGCGCTGACGGCAACGGACCCCGCGAGGGCGCCCACGATGAGGGCGATCGCGAAGAGGGCTACCATGTTCGCCAAACCTTTCACCTTCTGACTCTCCTCTTGGCCGGGAGTATTAAAAGGCCTTGTGGAGCGCTAATCACCGGCGATTATTATATGCGACTCTAGGCGCGGTAGAGCGCGAGGCACCTTTGCCTCCGGGACATCGGGCCGTCGAGCCGTCCCGGGAATCACATGGTTTCGGCAGCCTTCTCCTCGCGAGCCACACGGCTCAGCCCGAAAAGTGCCGCGGTAATCGACCCAGCGTACGCGGCGAGAAAGATTGCGATCATGAGGAGTTGCGTCAGGGTGATTGTGACCCAGGGTCCAT
>VBME01000046.1 GCA_005878995.1 Methanobacteriota archaeon
GAGATCGTCCAGGGGCGGATCGCCCCGAACGCCCGAATCATCTGGGGGGCCGCGGTCGACCCGAGCCTCGAACACAAGCTGCGGGTCATGCTGATCCTGACCGGCGTCCGATCGAAGCAGATTCTGGGGCCTGGCGAGCATGTCCGGCCCCATCCGGGCGTCGACATCGTGCGGTGAGGTCCATGGCCGACATCGTGGACAAGAGCTGGGACGTGCAGCGTCGGATCGAGGAGCGGGCGAAGCGCCTCGGGAAGGGCCGGTACGGCCGCGTGTTGAAGATGGCCCGCAAGCCGACGCAGGACGAGTACTCGAAGGTCGTCCTGATCACGGGCCTCGGGATCGCCGCGATCGGCGCGTTGGGCTTCGTGATTTACCTCGTCATGCGGTACGGGCCAAACTTCTTCCGGGGCCTCTTCGGCGTTGTGGGGACCTGAGCCGATGGGACTTCTGGACGACCTCTCGAAGCGGGAGCCGCGGCCGGAGCCGAAGCCCGAGCCGCCGGCGGTCGGCCACTACAGCGTGAAGCTGGACCTGACGGAGGAGAAGGTCTCCCTGACCGCGGGGCAGACGAAGGAGTACGCGGTCCTCGTGACGAACACGGGGACGGAAGACGACACGATCCGGATCAAGGTGGACCTCCTGTACAACTCGGAGCTGCCGGATCCTCCCGAGTGGACCGTCAAGCTGTGGGGTGTCGAGGAGAAGGTGTGGGACGTCACCTTCACGAAGGTCACCGAAAAAGACTTCGTGTTGATCGCGGACGGCCAACGGGAGATCACACTGACCGTCACGTGTCCGAAGGGCGCGCGATACGGGGATCGACTGAATGTCGTGGTCAACGCGATTTCGAAAGGCGACCCCGGGGCCTCCGACGTCAAGACCTTGAGCTTCAGCGCGCGCCAGGCGGTCCTCGCGGTGAAGTCCTCGATCGGTCACGAGCGCGCGGTGGCGGACGCGATTTTCGCGCGGGCGAAGGCGAAGGACGTCGGCGTGTTCTCGATCCTCGTCCCCGCGAACTTCCGTGGATACGTCTACGTCGAGAGCATGAACCCGGACCGGCTGGAGGAGGTCGTGCGCGGCCTGCGCCGGGCACGGGGCGTCGTGAAAGGCGAGGGCGAGTCGACCGGCATCGCCTTCTCCGAGATCGAGGCGTACCTCACTCCGAAGCCGATTGTCAGCGGCATCATGGAAGGGGACATCGTCGAGCTCGTTGCGGGCCCGTTCAAGGGCGAAAAGGCCCGCGTCATGAAGATCGATGAGACGAAGGAGGAGATCACCGTCGAGCTGTTCGAGGCGATGGTGCGCATCCCCGTCACGGTTCGCGGCGACAGCGTCCGCGTCCTCCAGAAGGAAGAGGAGAAATAGGCGTCCGTCGGACGACGCCTCGTCCCCGCGGACATCTCGAGACCGGCACGCTTTCTCGTTATCCCCTTTTGTCGGGACTCGCCTTGGCGAGCGACGAACGACGCAGGACAAAAACGGTCCGGTAGGTCCGGCCGATGTCGACCACGCTTCCGAGCCAAGCGAGCGGTCGTAGCGTGATGTGGACGACGTCGACAAGAAACCGGTTCAAACTCCATGCAAGCAGGTTGACACTCTGGAGTTGATCGACATGCCAATCGGCCGGGATTGATTCCACGATTTCACTCTCCGTCGGGAGACCTCGTTGCCTATGTTCCTCGAGCCACGGATTCTCCTCCCCTCGGACGACGCCCAACATCTTGCGATGCACGGCCTCCGCTCTTTCGCTTCGCGCTGTGGGGCAGGCGAGAACCACCAAGCCGCGAGAAACGCGCAAGGTCTCACGGACGAGGGAAGGGCGGCGGTCCTTCGGCAAATGCTCCAAGACGTCTACGGCCACCACGGCATCGAACGATGCGTCGCGGAAGGGGAGCTGAATCCCGGAGGCGCGGACGAAGGATTCGCCCGCAGCCGTACGTGTCACGGGGCGAATGTCGCAGGTCACCATCGGTGCTCCGAGCAGATGGGCCAGCCCGACATCCCCACGGCCGATTTCAAGGATCCCGGCGGGGAAGGGGATTTGCTCGACGATGCGACGATATCGTAGGGGCACGTCCGGATCGAGGGAAGGAAATTCCGCATAGATTCCGCGGACATCCATGACGCGACCCCTCCCGCTGGCCATGCGCGTCGATGGAGTGGCGCCTAGATGAGACTACCTCGGCGCCCCACCGTAGGAACGTTTATGCGACCCGGCCCGCTTGGCGGCGCCACAGGGATAAACGGTGACCGAGAAACTCGATGTCTTGGTGGATGGGGGCAAGGCTACACCCGGTCCACCGTTGGGCCCGGCCCTCGGCCCGCTTGGCGTGAACATCGTCGAGATCCTCAAGGCGATCAACGAGAAGACGAAATCGTTCGAGGGGATGAAAGTCCCCGTGACCCTGCTCGTCGACCCGAAGACGAAGGCCTTCACGATCGAAGTCGGGACCCCGCCGACGTCCGCTCTGATCGCGAAGGAACTCAAGATCGAGAAGGGATCGGGAGACGCGGGCAAGACCCGGGTCGGCAATCTCTCTCTGGCGCAGGCGATCAAGGTCGCGAACATGAAGGCGGACGCCATGCAGGGGAAGTCCCTCAAGGCCCGCGTCCTCGAAGTCGTCGGCACGGCGGTCTCGATGGGTGTGACCGTCGAGGGGAAGCCCGCGAAAGAGCTGTCAAAGGAAGTTCAGGCGGGCAAGTTCGACCGGCAACTCGCGGGCTGAGTCGTGCACCGGGACTGAGCACGGGTTTCGACTAGCACATCACTGGGCCTTCGGCAGGACCTTCCGCTCCGCCCGTGCTGGGCGCGCGAGGTCCAAGAGCATCGCCTCGAGCTGGATCCGGACGAAATCCATGTCGCCGACCCAGAGTCCCTGGAGTTTGTCCGCCGCGAACTCGCCGTCTCGATAGAACGAGTTCAGGATGAACACTTCCTGGTCGCTCGGAAAGACATAGGTGTGCGCGAGTCGCGTCGTCGAAAGAGGCCGCGCCGGGAAATGGAACTGCACGCGCGTGGTCCGCCCCAGGAGGCCACTCAGCTCCGCCAAGTCCGGCCGGTTCGATTCGTTCAGGACGACCCGAACGAGACGGCGCGAACGCCCCAGCGCGTCGAACAAGAGGTGGAGGATCTCCGCCGCGACGGGGAACGGACTCACGCAGAGGATCTGGCCGCTGCTCGAGAGGATTACTTCCCGGAGCTTGCGTCCAATCGATTCCGCCCCTTTGTAGATCCACACATCCGTCTCGGGAGCGCGTCCCTTCGAGGGGGAGCTCTCCTTGAGACCCCCGACGATCTCCGCCGCGGCGACCAGGTCGTCGCCTCTCGTCTGTTGGGCCTCCTCCGCCACGATCCGGGGCGCGCGGGCTCGGTATCGATTCGGCCGCTCGCGGGACACTTCGACCCAGCCCTTCGTCTGGAGCGATTGGAGGATGCGATACACGGCGGGATACTGGACCCCGAGGAGCTCACTCACTTGATGAGCGGTTGACACGCCGTTCCGCACCAGGCCCAGATAGGCCCGCCCTTCTTTCCCGGTGAGGCCGAGCGTCTCGAGCGCCCGCCCGATGTCCTCCTCCCGCATCGGGCCGGCTAGGGAAGCCCGCTACAAAAGCGTTGCGCGCGTTATCAGCTGGTCGCTGATAATTTAATTGATCTCTGGCCCGCACCGCGAACGAACCGCGATGCGGAGGAAGCGCCTCGTCCGCCGCCGATCGGCCGCACGACCCGTGGAGGGCTCGAGGCCCGCAAAGCCTTATTAGGGCCACACTCTTTCGGCGCCTCCCCCGTGCAGGAGGCTCCGTTGGCCGCGCGCACTGCAGGAGGCGATTTCCCTTGGCGGACAAGCATTCGGTCGAGACGATCAAGAAGCTCCTGGAGGCCGCGAAGCCTCGGGAGTTCCAGGAGTCCGTCGAGGTCGCGGTGAACCTGCGGGACGTCGACCTGTCCGTGCCGAAGAATCGCGTGGATGAGGAAGTCGTCCTTCCGAAGGGGCGCGGCAAACCGATTCGCGTTTGCGTGTTCGCCTCCGGGGAACTCGCCCTGAAGGCGCGGGCCGTCGCGGACCTCGTCATCCAGCCGCAGGAGATCGAGGAATACGCGAGTGACAAGCGGAAGGCGCGGGCCCTTGCGGCCGCGTACGACTTCTTCATCGCCGAGGCGCCGCTGATGCCCGTGATCGGGAAGCGGCTCGGCGTCGTCCTCGGGCCTCGCGGGAGGATGCCGCGGCCCCTGCCACCCACGGCCGACCCGACGAACCTGATCAACTCGATGCGCAACACGGTCCGCGTCCGGAGTCGCGACAAGCGGACGTTCCACGCGGCGATTGGAACGCGGGACATGCCTCCCGAGGATCTCGCGGACAACCTCGACGCCCTGATTCGGCGGGTCGTCGGCAAGCTGGAGCGCGGTCGATTCAACATCCAGTCGGCGTACGTGAAGACGACCATGGGTCCCGCCGTGAGGTACCTCTGAGGTGGAACGATGACGCACGTCGCCCCGTACAAGAAACAGCTCGTCGAGGACCTCGCGGCGCGATGCGCAGCGGCGCGCGTCGTCGGCGTCGCGAACATCCACGGGATTCCCGCTCCCCAGTTCCAGGCGATTCGCAAGAAGCTGTCCGGGCGCGCTACGATCACGGTCGCCAAGAACAATCTCTTGCGTCTCGCATTCGAGCAGGCGAGCGCGAAGAAGCCGGAACTCGTCAAGCTGAGCGAGACGATCGAGGGGCAGACCGCCGTCGTGACGGCGGACATCGATCCCTTCCGGCTGTTCAAGGAACTCGAGGCGACGAAATCGCGCGCTCCCGCGCGCGGCGGCGAGGTGGCCCCGGAGGATCTGTGGGTCCGCGCGGGTGAAACGCCTTTCAAGCCCGGGCCCGTCGTCGGGGAGCTTCAGAAGGCCGGAATCCCCGCGGCGATCGAACGCGGCAAGGTCGTGATCCGTCAGGACAAGCTCTTGGTGAAGACCGGACAACGCATCCCGCGAGACGTCGCCCAGCAGCTCGCACGGCTCGAGATCTTCCCGCTCGTCGTGGGGCTCGATCTACGCGGCGCGTACGAGGCCGGCACCGTCTTCCGCCGGGAGGCGCTCGCGATTGACGACGCGATTGTTCGGGGCCAAATCGCGCAGGCGGGCCGGCAAGCGTTCGCGCTGGCGTTGGAGATCGCCTATGTCACACGAGAGACGATCGGCCCGCTCTTGGCGAAAGCCCACTCCCAGGCTCTGGGCCTCGCGGTCGAATCCGAGTTCCCCACGAAGGAGTCGATCAAGTTTCTCCTGGCGAAAGCCCAAGCTCAGATGCTCGCCCTCGCGGCCCGCATACCCAGTGCGGCCGGCGAGGGAGATCCAAAGAACAGGAGGTGACACGAATGGAATATGTGTACGGAGCGCTGGTCCTGCACGCGGCCGGCAAGCCGGTGAACGAGGAGAACCTGAAGAAGGTCCTCACCGCCGCCGGTGTGAAGGTCGACGAGACCCGCGTGAAGGCGCTGACCGCCGCGCTGGAAGGCGTGAACATCGACGAGGCCCTCAAAGCCGCCGTCGCGATGCCCGCCGCGGCGCCCGCGACTGCGCCAGCCCCGGAGAAGAAAGAAGAGAAGAAAAAGGAAGAGAAGAAGGAAGAGGAGAAAGTCTCCGAGGAAGAGGCCGCCGCGGGACTGGGTGCGCTCTTCGGGTAGTCCGAGGGGCCGCCCTCCCCCGTTTTCCTTCGCCGCGGAAGGTTAGCGAGAGCGCTGTTGGCTCCCGTGGTCAGCGCGGCGGACGTCCCGGGAATACCGTATGCCACGGTGAGCGAGGCCGGAACCGGTTTCGATGAGCACCGGGGCCGGGTCCCGCCAATCTCCCCTTTTTGCGCGGCCGTGCGCACCTCGCGGTCAAGCTGCGCTCTTCTTCGCGGCTTCTTGGGCGCGCTTGCTCCGCTCCTTCGCTGTGAAGCCGGTCGCCCTTTCGAGGAATGCGTTGAACGCCTTGATCGTGTCCGTCGCCACGCTGTCCGGCACGCCGCTCTTCATCGTTGTGTCGACGAAGAGTTTCTTGCCGTCGGTCCAGGCGACCATTCTCTCGAGGGCTCCATACGACACGGTGACCTTCGAGCCTTCGACTCCGGCGTCCCCAAACATCTCTGCGGCGATTCGGCGCAAGCCATCTCCTTCGAGGGCCTTTCCCGCACCCCGTTTCAGTTCGTAATCGCGCATCCGGATTCCGACTCCCGAACTTCGGGATTCGTAAGAAGGTTACGTTTCTAGAATCGCCAGAGGGTCGGAAGGGCCGAGCATGAACCCCTGGGCTTCCCGGTATGCGCTCCAGATGGTCTTGCAGCCGCACGTGATGTCCCCGAAATCCTTCCGCAGCCCGAGGGAAAACTCTTCGATCGCGTTCACGACCGCTCGGTCGCATGTACCGCAGTTGTGGGCCCCACGGACCATGCCGCCTGCAGTGGGGTGGCTCTTGACATGGGCGTTCAGATCGCGCGTGCGTTCGAGGACCTCCACGACGGACCACAGCCAGGGTGGCCGGTACTCGCCGCGGCGGAAGAGGCGATCTACGAGGGTGTGGCTTTGCACGTTCACCGGGTTGAAAGAGATCGTGTCGCTGTGCGGATCCGCATCGTGGCCGGACCGGACCGCGTCCTCGATGGACTCGTGCTCCGTGAGGAACGGCGGCTTGACCAGAAGGTATGTCTTGACGCCCGCGCCGGCCTCGTGGCAGAGGGCCGCTGCCTTCGCGTGCTCCGGGAGACCCCACACCTTGTTTACGGCGTACCGCAGGACGCGTTCGTTCGTCGATTCGAGTCCGAATGCGACCTCGAGCTCGTCGACGAATCGTACGGCCCGTTCGAGCTGATCCGCCCGCAGGAGGTGGCTCAACGTTTCGACGATCACCTTGTCACATCGGTCACCGAGTTCCCGGAGGATTCGTTCGCGAATCTCCGGCGGCACTTCGTGGTCGTCGAAGAAGTTCCCCGAGGTGTATACCTTCACGAGGGGCTGTCCCGAATGCTTTCTCAGGACGACGTCGAGCTGGTGCCCGATGTCGGCGGGGGCGACTTCCTGGGCGACATCGTTCACGTACCCGCACATGGAACAGCCGCTGGCCCGGGCCCAGTAGCAACCGCGG
>VBME01000047.1 GCA_005878995.1 Methanobacteriota archaeon
CTCGGACGCGCTCCCACCGCCTCTCGTCGAAACGACGACCACGAAGGACCACGTCGACCGGGACATCGATGAACTCCTCGAGAGCCTGAGCGAGGTCGAGGCGACCGCGGTGCGGGAATCGCAAGTGATTGAAGGGACCCGCCCGCCGATGGGTTCCGGCGGACTCAGCGCGAGCGAGGTCGCGGCGCGCAAGGCGCGTATCTCGGCGCGGCAGAAATTCCTCGGGCGATTCGTGACGGGCCCCGGGATTGTGGCGGCGACGGTCCTCGGGATCTCGGGCATCATGCTCCTCGGTGCCGGTGACAGGGGCTTCGACGAGACGAATTTCCGGCTGAATACGCAGCTCATCTTGGGGATTGGATACAGCTGGCTTGGGATCGGCGCGTACATCGCGACGACGATCGCAGCTCTCGTGAGTTCCAGAGACGGTGGCAAGAAGTAATCAGGGTGGATTTGGGGTTCCCGGTTTGAAATTCTCAAAAGAAGACCCGTCGGGGATGTATTTAAATAGACCTTGTTGCCATCGCGCCTACGTCAAGGGAGAGAAGGCGCGATGATTACAACCGTAGTCACGGTCACGTCAACGTTTCTCGCTGGGACGTTCGGCGCAGCCGCGGTGGCCTCCCTCATCCTCTTCCTGATCATGCGCGAGCTGACAAGCGCCCACGCGGAGGAGACCGGAAGCCCGCGTTCGAGGATTCTCTCCCACACGCTGCTGGTCCCCATCGCGCCGCTTCTTGTCGCGTTCGCCTTCATCGTCGCGGTGAAGGTCCTCGAAGTGCTGTAGGCCCAGGGCCGCGTATCTCTTATCCACTCCGAGGCCGCGGAGCGCGGTCTTCAAGTAGCGGCTGCCGTGTCCCTCGGTCAGTCGTGGCGAGCTTCGAGAACGACCCGACTGCGGTGTTCGTCCAAGGAGGCGCATGGAGCCGTCGCTGAGCGACCGGCGTCCTCGTCCGCGCATCGAGACGCTCGCGGACCTCATCTTCGGGCTCTCCCTCTCGATTGGGGCGATCGGGCTGATCGCGGACGCGCCGGTCAGCTCGGGGGAAATCAACAGCCACATCCTCGCGTTCGGCTTCACCTTCCTCGTTCTCATCACGGCCTGGATCATCTACACCACCTACATGTCCGTGCTCCCTGCGGAGACGAAGTCGGTCATGTTCCTCAACGTCGCGCTCCTTCTCCTTGTCGCGCTCGTCCCGTACTTGCTGAACAGCGTGGAGCTCGTCAACCCAGCATTGAGCCCCGCTGAATCGTCTGCCTTGCGGAACTACTCGTCAACCCTGTTCACCGTGGACCTCGCGGGGATCATGGTGATTCTGGCGGCCTTTGCTCATGTGATTAGTTTGGAGGAGAAGAAGCTCGTCGCGCGGGACCTGGCCGAACTGTTCCGCAACGGGAGAAACCGGTTGGTGGTCTTGGCGGTCTTGGTGGCCGTCTCGATCGCGCCCCAATTCTGGGAATGGACCCTCCTTGGGGTCCCCACCCGGCTGTACGTGTGGTACGTCCCTCTGGTTTCGTACTGGGTCGGGAGGGTGCTCCGGCCAGCGAGCCGGACATACCGGCGATCGTGACCGAGTACTTCCGTAGGGGAAGTTCATCCGCTGCCGCTTCCCCGAAGGGGCCGGCTGCCATCCGCGTTCATCTATCGATATCCAAACAGGCGCTCGTATTCCCTGTGGGAGAGGATTTCGAGGATCATTACGACGACGCCGGTCGCTGGATGGCCCTGCACGGTGTAGATTCCGCGAAACGCAAGCGGGAGCTCGGATCGCCAAGCGTTCGTCAACCTCGTCGTAAAGCCCGATCGCGTCGCGAGGCCCGCCGGAATCCTGCTTTTCGGGATCTGGTCGCCTGCGAAGGGGTCTCCATTTAGCCGGTGTGTCCACCACGCGAGCTTCTTCCTTTGCTTGGGTTCAAGAAACGACTCAGCCGCTACCGCGCGAGGTCCCATGAGGACCGCGCGAACATTGAACCGGGGCAGCTCACCCTCACCGCCTCTCCCATCTCGCTGTGGCCTTCCAGAAGTCGGGATTCTCGTTGAAAACCCACATGACGCCTTTCGAGCCCTCAGCGACGCATCCGAGTCGTTTGTAGTGTTCAATCGCCATCCGGAGGGTCGGATGCATGACCTTACGCGGGAGGAGCTCCTTAATGCGGTTCAAGCTGACAGGCTTGCTTTGTCTCCGGAGGACGGACTCCACCATCTCCAGGGTCTGGAGTGTCGGACCTTTCCGGGTCGGGGCGCTCTCCCTCGAACCGCGCATGCATCAGGTATGAATACCTATAGTATATGAATGCGTACCTAGGTTCGTCGACACCAAACTGTCAACCGAACCAGAGAAAAGGCGCGACGAGGTACAGGATCACATTCCCGAGGCTGTGGCTCACGATGACGCCCCAGAGGTTCTTCGTCTTGAGCACCACGATGCCGTAGAACAACCCGACCGCGAAGACGAAGACGAGGTCGATGCCGTTGAGGAAGAAGATGTGGAGCGACGCGAAGATTGCGGTCACGTACAGGAGGCCGGCCCGTTCCCCGAGGCCCTCGACCGCGCGCTTCAGGAGGATTGCCCGGAAGATGAGTTCTTCCGATAGGCCGGTCGCAAAGAAGATTGCGAGCCCTCCTAGGACGAGGTTGCCCAACGTAATCCCGGGAACCCATTTCTGAGACGGCGGGAGCCTGAGGATGAAGAACTCGAGGAGCCCGAGGGGGATCCCCGTCATCGCGACCGCGGTCTGCTGCGGGATGTCGATCCACCGCTCGAACCGCAGCCCGAGATCGCGGGGCCGAAGCCCCTGCACGTAGGCGACCGTCGCGACGGACACGAGGAGGGGCACGCTCACGAGCGCGAGCCACGGGAGCGTGTTCAGCGGGTTCGTCTCCGGGGGGGTGACGAATGGATATCGAGGTACGGCGAGGGAGAACACGCGAACGAGGGAGGCGAGGCTCGCCGCGACGACGAGGGCCGCGAGGGTCGCGTCCTTCGACTGCAGGAGGACGGAGAGGAACATGAGGGTGAAGATGAGGAGGATGTGGAGGCCGAGGCCGATCGACTGGAACGAGCCGCCGGGGATCGCGATGAACGTCTCCGCGACGATGACCGCCGCGAGGTACGCGAGGAGGATCGTCCATCGGGACGCCGTAGCTGAGTCGATCCGGGCCGTGGCCGCGACGGTCGCCATCGCTCACTCCAGAGGTGGCGCGAGGATGGGTTCGGTCGGGATCGCCTCGAACGACTCGCGGGCGACATAGTACAGGTATGGGGTCGCCACGGCTTGGCCCAGGACGGTCGCATACGCAAGCCCGTCGATCCCGAAGTCCGGATTCTGGAGGAGGACGTACCCGAGGCCGAGCGTGATGACCGTCGTGATGGCGGCCGCCACGATGAGCGGCAGCGTGCGCTTCCGGATGCGGACACGCGTGCCGAGGATTGAGTTCAGGAACACCGGGATCGAGGCGAACGTCAGGATGCGGAGCGGCGTGATCGCCTCGCGCGCGTACAAGGGGTCACCGAACAACCGCAGCATTGTTTCCGAGAACGCGAACATCACGCCGATCGCGGGAAGGAGGAGACCGAGGCTGAGGAGCGTGGCTCTCCGCTCCGCGTCGCGCCGATCCGTATCCGCGTGGGACGCCTCCGCGTAGAACGAGGTGAACACCGCGCCCGGGATGATGAACAGGAGGCCCGCGACGATTGAAGCGACGTAGAAGTACGCGGCGTTGGTCGGACCAGCGTTGCTCCCGAGCACCACATAGATTAACGGGAGGGGGAGAGACGAAGCCCCCGCGCCGATCACGGCCGCGACGTAGTTGCCCAGGGAGAACCGCAACATGGGTCGGATTGCCTGAATTCGGAGCTGGGGCCGCGGCACGTACCCGGGGAGCGCCCGCGGCAGGAGCGCGAAACCGAGGACCAGGACGCTCACGCTCCACGCAAGCGTCAGGGAGAGGAACACCCCCGCGCGGCCCGAGAGGACCGAGACGATGATCAGCGCGAAGTAGATTTTCAAGAGGGCGAAGGTTGTGTTCCGCCATGTCTGCAGATCGGCTCGGCGAACCGCGATCGCGGCCTGATCCAAGATCGGTGCGACGCCCAGGGTGACCGTGCAGACGACGATCGTGAGGACGTACAGCGGATCCCGTAGGACGAACGAAAGTTCTGGGAGGAAGACCGGAACACCGACGACGAGGAAGATGACGCTGAGACCGAGGCACAGGAGCCCCGTGACGGTGAGCGCGGTGTTCACGAGGGCTCCCTTGTCCTCGGCCTCCGGAAGGTAGCGGACGAGCCCGGTGCCTTGCCCCAACAGCCCCAGGGAAGCGAGGAAGCTGAGCGTGGCGAACAACGTGATGGCCGCACCGATGTCCACGGTTTGGTATCGGTTCGAGAGGACGATCCAGAAGAAGAAGCCGAGTCCGTTGCCGACGACGGAGGTGATCATCAGGAAGAATGCGTTGCGGTAGAGCGGACTCGAGGCCCGGTCCCACGCGCGCCCGACGAGCCGCACCATTCGATCGCGCGCGTCCTCCATGGGGCGTCCGGCGTCGCATTTCTTGGGCCGTGATAAGGCTTTGGCTCATCCCGTCCGGGTCAGTGTGCCGTCGTCCAAACGATATCTCGTTGCGGCGATTCCCGCGACGTCGGCATCGTGCGTCGCGACGATGAGAGCCGCGCGGAAGGCGGTTCGCGCGAGTTCGAATGCCTCGATGACTGCGGTGGTCCCCTTCGCATCCAGCGCGGCCGTCGGCTCGTCCGCGAGGAGGATCTTCGGCCCATTCGCGAGTGCCCGTGCGACGGCGACGCGTTGCGCCTCGCCGACGGAGATCTCGTTGGGCCGGCGCGTCGCGAGCCGTTCCAGGTCGAACGCCGCGAGCAATTCCGGCACGCGAGGATCTGACGGCTTGCGGGCGAGTCGCAGTGGCAAAGCGATGTTCTCCTCGACGGTCAGATCGTCAATCAGGTTGTGAGTCTGGAACACGAACCCGACCTCGCGAAGGCGGACCCTTGAAAGCTCCGATTCCTTCAGGCGACCGATTTCGCGG
>VBME01000153.1 GCA_005878995.1 Methanobacteriota archaeon
GAACATGAAAGTCCTGGAGTCGCCCGCACTGAAGACGGACCTCGAGTCCCGCGAGGTCAGCCGGCTCCTCGACAATTACTGAGCGTTTTCGCGCGCGGCCCCGCGCTGCCGCTCGACGATTTCGTCGACCAGGGAGAGGAACTTGTCTTCTTTCCCTTTCGGGATCGTCGCGCCGGACGCGATGTTGTGGCCCCCGCCGTTCCCGGAGACCTCGGACGCCGCTTCCCGGAGGGCGACCGCGAGGTCAATTCCCGAGGCGATGTGGGCGCGGCTCGCTCGGGCGGAGACCTTCGTGACCCCATCGAGGACCGAAAGGCCGAGGGTCGGCCGCGACGAATCGAAGAAGAATTGCATCCCTGTGCCGGCCACCACGCCCGCGAGACTCGCGTCATCGCAGTAAAAGAACTGAATGTGCTTCTTCGGGAACAGGCCCGCGGATTCGAGAGAGACGAGGTAGCCGAGAACCTTCGCGGTGTATTCTTCAAGGAGCTTCTCCGCTTTCGCAGTCGCTTCCCGATCGCCCAGGCATACCGCCATCCCGAGGCCTTCCTGCTCGAGGCGATCGCAGCTGTTCACATACGCTTCGAGATCCTGCGCGTACATCTGGTCCGGTTCAATCCAGAATCGGTCGGCCACGAGGACGTCGAGGGCCTCCGGCGTGGCGCCTTGTTCGACGAGACGCAGGGCGAGAACGGACGCCAGCTTGCGCCGGCCGGTCGTGTCGATCTGGCGGACCGTGGCCTCCGGATCGAAGCCCGCTGCCTGGAGGAACGCGGCGGCCGCGTCCGGCCGTCCCGAGAGGCCTCGGAAATACGGATCGATGGAGACGGCGAGCGCCCGGCCCAGCGGCAGGTCTCGAAGGGCGAGCCGGCGTTCCGGGACGACGACTTTCCGGTCGACCGCCTCGGCGAACAACGCTGCGTTGACGCCGAGGAAGCCACCGACGGCCTGCTTGTCGCCGATCGCGCCCGCCAACGCGGGTCCGGCGAGGTCCCAGTTGCGCTCGTCCAAGATGAGGGTGAACAGCCACGTCGTCGTGGCCCCGCACATCTCGCGCGCGCCGTCGACCCCGTCGAGATGGGGGTTGATGTGGACAATCGTTTCCGAATCGCGGATCGGCTTGTGGTGGTCCAAGACGACGACAGGATACGGCAGGCCCTCCAGGAGATCGAGCTGTCCCGAGCCCATATCGCTCACAATGAGCAATTCGTTCGTCTCCTCCCGCAGACGAGCCGCGGCCGCCCGGTCGAGCGCATGTGCCATGCTCGCATGGATCCGCTTTCCGCGGCGCATCATCGCCCGCACGAGGATCGCGGCCGAGGTTGTGCCGTCCGGATCGTAGTGGCAGAAGATCCGGACCCGAGAGGCGCTTTCGACCAAGGCCGCGGCGTTCCGCATGCGGTCGAGAAGACCCGCAGGTGCCAAGTCTTCGAGGCCCCGGACCATGGGCCACCTACTTCACTTGCGGCTCCGCGAGCTTCAACGAATATTCCCACTGGGCCGGGAGGACGCCTCGCTCCTTGTAGTACCGCGACAGCCGACGGATGCGCGATTCGATCAGCTGCAGGCCACGCCGGTTGCTCAGGTCCTTCGAGTGGTCCTTGAGGTGCGCCTGCAGGCTCGTGGCGCGCCGGATGAGACTCGCGAGATCCTCCGGCAGTGCGAACTTCACGCCTTTCGACGTGAGGATCTGGTTCACACTCCGCCCGGCGGCGAGCCGCACGTTCGGCACTCCGAAGGCATCCCGGAGCCGGATGCCGATCGCGGCTGTCGAGAGGCCTTCCTGGTGCAAGCGGACGATCGTCTCCTCGATTTCCGCCTTCTCCATCGAGACCCATTCCGGGTTCGCCTTCAGGTACGGGCGGGTCGAGCCGCTCTTTCCTTTGCGGTGCGCATGGAGGCGGGCCATCGGTTCCTCGGGAGGGGCTGCGCATACCGCGCGGACGTATTTAAGACTCACTTCGTACGCGCGACCGCCATGATGCGAAACGCGCTCGGGGTCACTCGGCGGAACCGCTTCCGTTTCGGCGTCACGGCGAACTCGCCAGTGCGATCAAAACCCGTCTCCCGGAGGAGCCGGCCCATCTGTGGTCGGGTATAGGTCCGGACGACATGCCGCTCGGAGAATCGATCAAGGACCTTGCGGCCTTGAAGTACGAGGAACCGAAAGTCCATCACGAGCTGGGATTTCCGCGGATCGAAATGAGACTCGGAAAGACGAATGATCTCCCGCCCCGCTCCGATTCGATCGATCCAGGACTGAATGCCGGGCCTTACGCCGGATGTCTGCCAGTACTCGTACACGAAGAGGCCGCGCGGGACCAAATGCGCGTGCACACGGCGTAGACACCCGGTGACCTCCTGAGGACTCAGAAGATAGTCGAATGCGCCGAACATACAGATGGCCGCATCGAACGTCTGTCGGAGGCGAAAGGAGTGCATGCGGGCGCGAATGAATCGAGGTGGCTGCCCGACCGGTATCGTTTTCTTCCGCGCGAGCGCGAGCATCTCCCGAGATTGATCGACGCCCACGACCTCGTAGCCGCGGCGGGCGAGTGGAAAGTCGTGATTTCCCGTGCCGCATCCGAGATCCAAAATCGTCTTGGGCTTTCCCCGAAAACGCCGGAAGACCCGCTCGAGAAACTCCACATCTCCCTCGTAGTCCACCAGCTCGTGATAGATCTCGTCGTAATACTTTGCGAACCGACGACCGTAGGAAGGCCGAACGGCCCGAGGCATCCGCGACGCGAACCCGTTCCTATCGGATGATGCTATGGCTTCTGCACCACCAACGCAGCGTGATCCGCCTGGAATGGGGACAGAATACGCAAGTCAACCGGTTTGTGTCCGGCCCCGACCACCGTTCGCTTCGCGGCGTCAAAGACGCGGCTGGGCGCAGCAGCCACATCTTGGGACCGGGCTTTGATCATCAAGTAACCGAAACCACCCGCCCGGACCAACGCGAGGTTCTTGAGAAAAATACCTTCTTGGTCTCGTTGGGCTACATCTTGGTAAAGGATATCCACGAAACCCACGTGGCTCGCGTACGATTCCGGGTTCGTCGCATCGCCCAGGACGGGGACGAGGTTTTTTCGGGCCTCGGCCAACGCGAGCAGGTCTCGAAAGGATCGAGACGCTACTTCGACCGCCGTGATTGTCCCCCGACGGCAAATGTCGGAGACATGGCTGACGGTGGTCCCGCTTCCCGCCCCCAGGTATAGTACGGAGGCCTCCTCGCGAAATTCCCAGCTGTGCCCGCCGCATTTCAGATAGGCCGCGAGCTTGCTCCGGTTCGCGTCCCATCGACGAAACTCGTCATGCCCGGATTGAACGAGCCCCTCGCCGTACACCGTCGCGCCGGGGACGAGATTGCGGGTCAGCAGCCACGGTCCCTCCGAGTAGACGCCTTCCCACTTCGTCGGCTGGACGGACATCAGGGAGGCGAAGGCTCGGGCGGCTTTGACCTTTCCGCGGGAGGAGCCTTACGGCTCCGTCGCTTCCGAGGCTTCGAACTGGGACTCGGCTTGGCAGCGTCGGACTCCGGTGGGGATTTCGTCTTCTTTCGTGGAGTGCGCTTTCGTGCTCTCGGTGGGCGGTCCGATCCTCCGACGTTCGCGAGGTTGAGCATGATTCGAGGGGAATCGGCGAGCTTCGCCGCGCGTCGGATGTTTCCGGCCGCACCCTTCGCTTGGCCGAGTTGGAGTTGCGCGACACCGAGGTTGTTCAGCGCCTCCGCGCGATGGGGGTCGATCTTGAGCGCCGCACGGAACGCCGCGATGGCTTCCCGAGTTCGCCCGGCGAGTAGGAGCGCGGCGCCAAGGTTAATGCGCGAGTCTAGATCCGTTGGCTCGGCCCGAGTCGCCTCCATCAACATGTTGACGGCTGCCTCGTGGCGGCCTGCTCGGAGGAGGGCAGTCCCGCCGGCGCGCAAGAGACCGGGAATCTCCCGGCGGGATTCTGCGGTAGCGCGGAACACGCGCGCGGCCTCTTCGCCGAAGCCGGCCCGAGCGAGGAAGTCCGCCTGCATCGCAAGGGCCCGGAGGTCCCCTACATGGGTGGCGAGGTACGACTCACACGCGCGTACGGCTCGCTCGTATTCGCCAGCTGCGGCCAAGACCCCGGCCCGATGAAGCAGGGCGTCCGCGTCGCCCATCCGGGCCGCACGGTCGAACGACCTGGTTGCCTCGGCGAGCGATCCGCCCGCGAGTTGGGCCTGGCCGAGGCCCAACCAGGGCGCCGGCGCGTCGAGTTGGATCGTCGACTCCCAGACATCCTGCGAGACCTCTGGGAATCCGAGTCGCGTGAGCAGCGCGGCGATGTGCTCCCGCTTGGCCCGCCACGGTTCCGCGCGGGCGTGCCGCCGCACATGATCGAGGACACGCATCCGGACGACCGCGCTCCGGCCTTTCGGGTTCAGTCCGAGGGACTCGCACATGTGCTTGAGGACCGGCCACTCCGCGTGCTCGACCTCCGCCAAGGGGGGGAGGCTCACGGCGTCACCTCTTGACATCGTGGGCGAATCTCGCACTCTGCGCAACCCGGATCGCCCGCGAGGTGCGTCCCGAAGCATTCGTAGACGCCGCGGTAGAAGTCCACCTTGTCCCGCATCTCCCTCGCGCGACCCAGCGCAGCCTTCGCTTCGGCGAGATTCGGATCAATCGTCAGCGCGCGTTCAAACGATTGGAGCGCCAACGTGGATTCGAGGAGCCCAAGATGGGCGAGGCCTTTCGCATACCACAACCACGCCGCCTCTCGAATCCGGAGCGCCCGGTCGGCCCAGAGGACCGCCTCTCCGTGGCGGCCCTGCTGCTCGTACAGGTACATCCGGTTCGCCATGGCGTCGAAGAAGTCGGGGTCGAAATGCAACGCCTCGTCGAAGCAACGTGCGGCCCCGGACGCATCCTCGAGGCGGAGCAACGCCGCGCCTTTGTTGTTCCATGCGGCGGCGCTCTCTGGGCGGAACGAGAGGACCTTCTCGTTGCAGGCAATCGCGCCTCGATAGTCCTTCAGCTCATGGAGGACCGCGCCTTTGTCGATCCAGGCTTCGACTGACCGGGGGTCGAGAGCCAACATCCGATCGTACGCCTCCGCTTCCTCCTGCGTCCGCCCGAGGTCGTGGAGGACCGACGCCAAGCCCATCCATCCCTCCTTCGACTCCCCGTTCGCCTTGAGGGCTTGCGCGAAGGAGTCGAGTGCGCCTTCCAAGTCGCCGGTCTTCCGGAGGATGCGGCCCCGGAGGATCCAGGCGGCGTCGTACTGCGGCTTCAACTTCAGGGCGACGGCGAGCTGCCCGAGCGCCCCGTCGGCGTTGCCGCGTTCGAACGCGTTTCGCGCGGCGTGCATCGCGGCTTCGAGCCGATCGACGCTCGGCAGGAACCGCCGGGTCTGGTCCGGCGGGAACGTCAGTCGCTCGCCTCCCGCTCCAGGTGACGGACGCATGTCGCCCGCCACTTCTGGGCGATCCCGTGATCCGGCTTGAGGGACAACGCGCGATCGTACGCTTCGAGCGCCTCCCGGTACCGCTCGAGGTGTTGGAGGACGATGCCCTTCCCCGTCCAAGCATCGGCGTTGCGAGGCTGCTTCTCGAGGGCTTGCTCGTACCGGAGCAGAGCCATCTGGGGATCGCCGCCCTCCATCGCGAGCTCCGCGAGCTGCAGGAGGACCTGGGCGTCCTCCCGGTCGGGCTCGACTGATTCGACGAACGATTGGAAGTCCGCGGACGCGGACGTCGGGACCGGCTCGGGCTCGTCCTCGATCGCCTCGAACGCTTTCGCGAGCGACGAGAGATCGGGGGCGCCCTCGTGCGACGGCGGCGCCGGTTGCGCCTCCGACCCAGGTTCAGCGAGCGCCTCCCGAGCCTCGCGAACCTCGGGATCGTCCGGACCCAGTTCGGTCGCCTTTGCCAGTGCGGCACGCGCCTCCCGGGCATTGCCCAGCACGGCCTGGGCGCGCGCTTGACCGGCCCACGCTGCGATCCGCTTCGGGTCGAAAGCAGCCGCCTTCTCGAAACACTCGAGCGCCTCCTTCGGATGATCGTGGGTCAACAAGATCCGGCCTTTCGCGAGCCACGGATCCGGGAAATTCCATTGGAGGGCGATCGCGCGGTTGTAGTACTGGATCGCCGCGCCCCATCGACCCTTCTGGTCCAGCAGCGCTCCTTTCCGATGGAGGATCGGGGCGTTCTGGGGGTTCTTGCCGAGGGCGCGGGTGAACAGGACCTCCGCGGCCTCGGAGTCGCCGAGATCCAAGAAGGCGTCCCCGAGGCCGAGGGTGGCGCGTGGGTCATCCGGCGCGACTTCGAGGACCGCCTGGAAGAGGGACACTGCCTCGTTTGGATGTCGGTCCCGCCGGAGTTGCTCTGCCTTCTGCACGACGTCCACCGATCTCGAGGGCTCGATGCGGAGCGCCTCCCGTAACGCGGGGACCGCGTCCGCGAGCCGCCCCAGACCGAACAGCAAGTTCGCGCGCTCGTACCAAGCCTGACGATTCCCGCGGTCCACGTCCACGATTCGCGTGTAGCATTGGAGCGCCTCCTCGGGCCGGTCCAGGAGGACGAGAAGCTCGGCTCGGTCGAACCACACCGCCACGTCCTCGGGTCGCTCGCGGAGCAACCGGTCGTAGCAGTCGAGGGCCGCCCGATACTCGCCCTCTTCGATGAAGCCCTGTGCTTCCTCGCGCAGTCGGGTCGCGCGCTGCTCCTGCTCGACCTCGCCGGGGGCGAGCTCCAGCCGAATCGCTCGGGCGAGTGCCGCCGTCACGCCCTTGCATTGGGCGAGCGCCTTCGCATCCGCGGCCCCCAACGAGGCCATGTCCGGAAACGCGGTCGCGATCACGTCGGCTTGGTCCAACGAGACCCCCGGGACCGTCGTGAGGAAACGCAAGACCTCCCGACGGGCCGTGTCTTTCTCGAGCCCCGCCAGTCGCTCCGCGGCGGCATGGGCGCGGGCCTCGACGACTTCCTCCTTCGAGGCGATGGCGGCCTCTCGGCCGGCGATGCCTTGTTCCTTCGCGGTGAGCTCCTCCGTCCGCGAGCGGACGAACGCTTCGGTCTCCGCCCGCGCGCGATCCAAGGTGCGGCGCGTCTCCTCGAGCTCGGCCCGCAGTGCGGCCTCTGCCGCAAGCTCCTCGGGCTCCGGCTCAGGCTCCGGTTGCGGCTCCGGGACCGGACTCGGCTCCGGTAAGGGAAGCGGGGGGTCTGGCCGCGGGACCGGGTCGGGGGGGAACGGCTGAGGCGCGGGAAGCGTCACACGTTCCTCCTCCGGTTCGACCTCAACGGTCGGCGGTGGCGATCGAGCTTCGACCGCCGGGGCGCGTTCCGCGGGGACCTCGGGAACCGGTGGCGCGGAGGCGGCGGGAGCCTGGGGGCCAAGGTCCTCAAACGACGGGAGGGGCTCCTGGCTCTCTTCGATTCGCGTGTCCGCTCGGGGCTGTGCGGCGACCGGAGGTTCGAGGACGCTTGCTCGCAATCGGTATTCGGAGGCCAGGTGCGGAGGCGCCCACTCGCGAGTGCCTAGGTAGCGGCACACCGATGCGAGGGCCGCCCGGACTTCGGGGTCGGTGGGCGAGGACCGCCGGGCGTCCCGCAGGAACGTGTGGAGGACTTCGGCGTCGCCAACGCTCATCGGGGAGCGGGCTTCCGCGTCGAGATGGAGAAGCCGAACGAGGCGAATTCCATCCTGCGCCGATGGCTCGGCCGTCGACTTCCGCCACTCGATGTGTGACAGGTCCGTGCCGAGGACCGCCACCTCCCGGGTCCCGGTGAGATCGAGGAGCGAAGGCCCGGGCAGAAGGCCGGGGTCCAGCCAAAGAGGACGATCCGCGACGAGGAAATCGACGCACGACGCGCAGAGAAAATCGCGACTCGCGGCGCCGCATCGAACGCAGCGCGAGGGGAGCACGCGCGCATCAAGGGAGGAGGGTCATATAAAAGCTGGGCAGTGAGTGATGCCCGCTTGCAACGAGCGACGGAACCTCAATGGGCAGATTGAGGACGACATGTTCATCGCGACCGGGTGCTGTGCCGCATGACGGGTTCCGCCTTGGACGTCCGGATGCGACCGGCGCGTCGCAAAGACTACGCGGTAATCTGGGAGGCGACGCTCCAGACGGTCTGGGACGATGTCCCCGAGGACGAACGGACGCGGCTCGACCGGCGCAAATGGGAATCCCACTTTCGCAAGAAGATCGAACCGTATATTGAGGGAGACCGGACGGAGAAGTGGATCGCCGAGAACCCGGACCGCGAGTTGCTCGGCTACGTGATCGTCGGAGACAGCGGATTTCTCACGCCGGAGACGCACGGGTTCATCTACGACATCTGGGTCGTCCCCGCCCACCGAGGCAAAGGGGTCGGGAAGTTCCTCGTCGAATGGGCGGTCGATTGGGCCCGCCGACGGGGCCATCGGAAGATCAAGCTCGAGGTTTCGGAAATGAACGCCCGTGCGCGCCATGTCTATGAGAGCCTGGGATTCCACCCGGAGCGTCGGTACATGGGGAAGTCCCTGGAGTGACTCCAGCCCGATACTCGGATTTGCGACACGAGCCACCAAAGGGTTAAATAACGGGGAAATCGTGTTCGGAGGATGCGGGGTAGTACGATGATTCAGGTCACCCTGACCGAAACTGCAGCGAACAAGGTCAAAGAGCTCATCCAGCGGTCCGACCCGGAGACGGGCAAGCCGCTAGGCTCCCTCGACGACACATATCTCCGTATGTACGTGGCCGGCGGCGGCTGCTCCGGCTTCCGCTACGGGCTCGCGCTCGATCGGAACGTCCATGAGGACGACGACGTCGTCCAAGTTCATGGCCTGAAGGTCTTGGTCGACGGCAACAGCAAGGAATACCTGGACGGCTCGAGCGTCGACTACGCCGAGAGCGTCGCGGGGAGCGGCTTCCTCGTGAGTAACCCGAACAACTGGTCCACCTGCGGATGCGGCCAGAGCTTCAACCCGAAGGGAGAGGAAGCTCCGGACCACCAGGAAGGCCAGCACGCCCACGCGCACACGCACTGACCGACGGCCGTTGTTGACGACTTTACGGATTAGCGACCGCGCCGTGGGTGTTTGGCTCGATCGTCAGCGTCCCGTCAAGGACGGATCGCTGGCGCTGAAGGTGGCCCTTGTACGCGTCGATCCGCCGGAGGATCTGTCGGACCTCGGGGGTGTCCCCGGTCTCGAGGGCGTCCTGTCGGAGCGCGTCGAGGGTTCCGTCAACCGCGTCGAGGACGCGGACCGCATCTGCCGGGCGTAGCGAGTCAATCGTTTCCTCAAGGATGCGAGTCATTTTTGCACCGGCGGCCGACCGGGCTTCCTCTATTTAGCGATGATGGCGGAGAAAATTCCGCCGCGAATCCGTTCCGTTGAGCTCAGACGCCGCCGAGGACTTGCACGACCGCGCGATCGTCGTCGGGAGGATGCGACAGGATTGCCCAGGCGAGCTCGGCCTGCGGGGAACGCAAGCGGATTTGCCGGAGAATTTCCGCCGCGTCGGCGCCGCCATCCGGGGACGACACCAGGACGACCGCGTACCTCACTTCCTCCGGTAGCGACGTGAACCAGGGCGACGCGTACGCCTCCTCCACGGCAACGAAACAGCGGTGCTTCTCCCGTCCAGCGCCCATCCCGAACCGCCATTCTCGCACGCGACCGAGCATCCGGCGCAACCGGGCGACATCCGACCGGCCGAGGACGTCCGACAAGCTAGAGGCGGGCCGGGCCATGATTGCCCCCAGCGCCGCGAAGGCCTTCGTGAGGGGAAGGTCCCGGGCGACTTGGAGGAGGCGATCGTTGCTGAACGTGACGACGCCGTCCACGCGCTTCTGGAGGAGCTGGAGCTGCGCCTCCGCGAGTTGCCGTCGGATCGGCCCTTCCATCGTGAAGGGGACCGTGGCGAGGGCGAGCGTCGCGTCGCCGAGAATCCGCGCGACGCGGCCGACGAGGCCCATCCCCCATCCGCCGAGCTCGCCGCCGAGTCCTCCGAGGATTAGGATCACGTCGCGGTCGAGGAGCACCGCGGAGATTTTCTTCTCCTCGTCCGTCTCCATCGTCTGGACGGCCTTCTCGTCCATCGATGCATAGGCTTGCAAGGACCCGGCGGGGACGAGGACCCGAGACGGGATGTCGGCCATCGACGGATGCACGGCATCGTTCAGCGCGATTCGGATCGCGGGCGGCGGCGACGTGACGTGACGAAGGATGTTGCAGCCGGCACCTCCGCAACCGATGATCGCGACCCGGGCGCGTTCGTCCTCGGTTCCCAGCTGCCAGATGTCCGGCACGGCCCGTGCATCAGGAGAGCGCGGAGATAAAGGATTGTCACCGTGGGACGATATCTATTCAGGATTCTGGATAGAAATGGACCGAGGAAAGCGCGATAAGGAGACACGGGATGCCGGAGTCAATGGCGATCGCTCGGGTCCCGCGGCGCGCCGACGCCGTCGTGGTCGGCGGCGGCTGCATGGGAACGAGCATCGCCTTCCACCTCGCGCGGCGCGGGGTCGATGTCGTCCTGGTGGAGAGAGGCCATGTGGCCTCGGGTGCAACGGGGCACAGCGGCGCACTCGTGCGACAACACTACGAGGCGCGAATCGGCATCCGGCTCGCCCGGGAAAGCCTGGGGTTCTTCCAACGGTTTGAGAAGGAGACGGGTTACCTGTGCGATTTCAGGACCACGGGATTCCTCTCTGGTACCCGCCACCGCGACCTTGCGGCCTTCGAGGCGCTCCTCTCCTTCCTCCGTTCCGAAGGCGTGAAGGCCGAGCGACTCACGTCTTCGGAGGCGAAAGGGATTGAACCGCAACTCGACGTCTCCGACTACGCTGCGGTCGTGCACGATCCGGAGGCAGGATACGCAGACCCCATCGCGACCGCGGTCGGGTTCGCTCGGGCGGCAGAGGCTCGTGGCGCGGTGGTCTTAGAGGACCGCGACGTGTCATCCGTGATCACCCGGTCAGGTCGGATCGCGGGCGTCCAGGTGCGCGGTCGCTCGACGATCGCGACGGAGCGCGTGATCCTTGCTGCAGGCAATTGGACGCGCGAACTCGCGCGTGCGTTGCGAGTGCCGCTGCCTCTGCGGTTCGTCCGAGGCGACATCGTAATCTTGCGGCGCCCCGTCGGCTTTGGATCGCCTCCAAAGATTCATTTCGACTTCTACGGCAACACGTACGCCCGGCCGGAGGGCGAGAAGGACATGCTGGTCGGCTACATGGACACGGATCCGCGGAAGACGATCCGCCGCCACCTGCTTCCGGACGACTCCGTCCCATCGTCGACGGTCCGCGACCTTCGTACGCGGCTCATGCGGCGCTTCCCGGTCATGGCCCGAGCGCAACCCCGCGGGGGGTGGGCCGGCGTGTACGATGTGACCCCGGACTCGTATCCGATCCTCGACCAGGTCGGCCCGGAGGGGCTGTACGTGGCCGCCGGCTTCAGCGGCCACGGGTTCAAGCTTTCACCGGAAGTCGGTCGGCTCATGGCGGAGTTCGTCGCGACGGGGCGGAGGCCCGAAACCCTAGTCCCGTTGCGCTTCGCAAGGTTTCGGGAGAACCGACCGATCGAGCCGGAGGCGCCGTTCCCCACGAAGCGAGGCTCGCGACTGCCCTAGGCACTCCGCGCGTCGTTCGATACTTTCGCAGACGGTCTCGTAGACATTATAAGTAGAATGGTGCCCTTGCGCACGCCAGGATGCACGAAATCGTCTGCGTGGGCGATGTCCACGAAGGTCTGAGCTTCGATTTCCGGCTCGATCCGGACACCGGAATTTCGGAGAGGGCCTTGGACCTCCACGGCAATTTCGCGAAGGCGGCTCGGTGGGCGATCGAACATGGTGCTTCTCTGTTCTGCGTCCTCGGGGACCTGTTCGACCGGACCCACGTGGCCCCCGTGTTCCGAGAGATGGTCCGCAAAGACGTGATCGAGCCGCTCGGCGCCGCGGGAATCGAGGTGTGGATCCTCGCGGGGAACCATGACCAGCCGCGGAGGGCCGCCCGCTCGACGTCCCTCGATGACTACCGCGGCTACCCTCACGTCCGGGTCTTCCGGGAACCGAAGCGCGAGGTTCGAGAGATCGGTGGTCGGAAGATCGGCTTCATCCTCGTCCCCTACCTCCACCCGGAACAGGTCATGGAGCAAGTCCGCGAGAGCTTGGGGAAAGAGGTCCCCCGCGAGACCGCGTACGAAGTCGCCCGGCAGACCTGGAAGGAGTGGATCCAGAACCGCGCGCAGGAGCTGAAGGACGCGGACCTCCGAATCCTGTTCGGCCATTTCGAGTTCCAGGGCGTGCGGTATGCGACCACGGCCCCGCCCGAAATCGTCCCGAACGACTTCACGTTCACGCCGGACATGATCCCGGATGCGGTCGACCTCGTCGTCTTCGGGCACATCCACATGCACCAGGTCCTCGGGCGCCGCATCGTGTACACGGGCGCGCCGGAGCGAATCGATTGGGGCGAACGCCTCGACCCCAAGGGCTTCCTCGCGATTCGACCCGACGGCGAATGGTCGTTCGAGGAACTGCCGTCAAGGCCCATGGACAAAGTCGACGTCAGCTTGGGCATGGCGGACGACGCGACCGAGAAAGTCCTCGCCGCTCTCCCCAAAGATGTGGCAGGCCATCTCGTGCGAATCGAGATTGCACTTCCCGACGAACTTCGAAACCGTCTCGATGAGAAGCGCCTCGCGGAACGTCTCCGAGAGGCGTTCCATTACGAGGTCAAGTTCCTCTCGACGAGCCGACCGCGCATCGTCGCCGACGACTTTACATTGGACCCGGTACGCCTCTTGGCGGACTACGTCGACAAAGTCCTCGCGGACCACCCGAGGCGCGAGGCGATCAAGGTCGAGGCGCGGCGGGTCCTGAAGGAGGCGCTGGCGTGAAGGCCGCTGACGCCGTCGAATCCGTTCCCGAAATGGGCGTCGAACATGCGCCGGGGGGCGAGGGGTTCGTGCTCGAAGAGATCGAGATGCGCCGGTTCATGCGATATCTCGAGAAGACGGACCCACCGTTGCGATTCCCGGAGAAATTCACGGTCATCACGGGCCGCACCGGCGCGGGCAAGTCCTCGATCCTCGATGCGATCACGTTCGCCCTCTACGCGAAGACGACTCGGACGGACATCCTGAGCGTGAAGCTCGCGGACATCTGCCGGCCGGGCGGCTACGTCCGGATCGCCTTTCGACAGGGCGATGAACGGTGGGACGTCACCCGCGGCTTCACGACAAAGAAAGAGTCGTACCTCGAGGTGACGCGGGACGGCGAGACGATCCAGGGCACGATCCCGGACAAGGAGCGGACGATCCGCGATGTGGTCGGACTGGACTACGACGGCTTCCGGAATTCGACCTTTGTGCGTCAAGAAGAGATGAAGGAGCTCGGCGCCGCGAGCGGGGCGCAACGTCTCGCCGTCTTCCAGAAACTGTTCCGGCTCGAGATTTTCGAGCAAGCCCTGGAGCGGGCGAAGGAGCACTACGCGACCGTGAAAGGGGACATCCAGGCGAAGGACGCGGAGATCGCCGCGCGGCAGGAAGGCCTGGCCCGGCTCCCCGTGCTCCGGGAGCAACTGGCAAACCTCGACGCGGAACGTACCGCCCGCGGGACGCGGGTTTCCGAGCTCCAAACGGCCTTCGAGACCGTCGCGCGGGACGTGAAGGAACTCGAGACGAAACACGAGCGATGGGGCCAGGCCACCGCCGCCTTCGAAGACCGCGTCGCCCGGTTGAAGACCTTGGACGTGCGAGCGGACGAAGTCCGTGCGCAAGGTCAGATCGCGGCGGAACTCGAGCCGGAGCGTTCCACGTTGGAGAAAGACGTCGCGGACCTGGACCGATTGCGGGAGGAACTCGACCGACTCAAGGAGTCGAAGGCGCTGCACGACCAACGCGAGGCCGCGGCACGCGCCACGGAGCGGGAGTTCGACCTCGCAAAACGGGAGCACGAAAAGCGGCGGGACGAAATCAAGAACCGCATCGACGAGCTGCATCGCAAGATCGCCTCCCTCCGGACGGATGTCGACCGGGAGGCCGCGTTCAGTTCCCTCCGCGATGAAGGCCGCCTGGAGGAGCGGGTCACTCGGATCGCGCGCGAGCTCGCATGGCTCGCGGATCGCGTGGACCTCGTCCGAGAGCTGAGCGAAGAACAGGCCCGTGCGGAGAAGGCGCTCGCCCGGGTCCACGAGAAGGTTGCGTCGATCGACCAGGATTCGTTCCTCCTCACGGAGTACAAGAGCCAGCTCGAGCAGCTGAAGGAAGACCTCCGGCGGGAAGCGGACGAGAGCCACCGACTCATCCAGCCCCTCGACGACGCGAAGATCGAGGCGCTTCGACAGCTCGACGCGGTGCGTTTCACGAGTGAGGATGAGAAACGCGTGGAGGCGGTGAGCGCCGCGGTCCAGGAGAGGACGACAAAACGCCGTCGGCTCGATGAACTCACGACGCTCCTGCGGCAGGTGGGCGATGTCGCGGCGCGGCTCGCCGACCTCGGCGTGCAACGGGCGGCGCTCGAAGCGGAGCGGTCCTCCCTGGAAGCAGAGGTTGCGAATCTTCGGCCCGCCCAAGAGGCGTTCACCGCGGCGAAAGCCCGCCTCGAAGCGTTGCAGGGAGACTTGGACCAAGAGCGGAAGGCGTGGCACCTCCTCGAGGGCCAAGCGAAGGCCGTAGAAGAGCAGATCGCGGCGCTCGGACGGGACGCAGAGAAGCTGAAGGAGTCGGAACGCGCGAGGGACGCGCTCCGGGCCGATCTCGAGGTCTATG
>VBME01000154.1 GCA_005878995.1 Methanobacteriota archaeon
GAAGGGTCCGCGGGCCGGCTGCGGCTCGGCCGCCGGTTCGTGAGCGGGGTCGTAGACCGCGTGACGTTGAAAGGGTCCGCGGCGTCAATTTTCGCGGGGCTGAACGTGATTGACTCGGACGGCGAGTTCGTCGGGATCGTCCGAGACACGAACGAGGCGGACGACGTGCTCGACTCGTTCATCGTGGAAGACGAGGAGGGCACCATGGTGAATGTCCTTCTGGAGGACGTCCGGGCGATCGACGAGTGGGTCGAACTGTCCGTCGCGGGCGACTCGTTGTACGAGAAAAGCTAGGCCCCTTCCTCGGAGGTCGGGGTGAGGATGACCGCGGTCCCGATCCAGACGATCAGCGCGGCCGTCACGAGGATCCCGCCGTAGCCGAGGACGAGGTTCACGCCGAGGAAGATGACCGGGATGACGATGCCGACGACGAACCCGAGGCGGACCATCGCGGGTGCCTCGATGGCCTCACCCGTCTAAAGGTTTGTGACGGTCCCGTGGAACGCTTCGCGAACTTCGTTCAAACGGCGGCACGATGCAACCGAACGAATGCGTTATCGCGTCCGAGTTCTACGTCCGTCTAATAATTCCCTTATACTCCACTCGGTGTTCGCCCGGTCCGCAAGGAGAGGAGAACTGCCATGCGGACAAAATGGATGGGAATGCTCGTCGCGACGGCGATCTTGGCGTCCCTCGCGATCGCAGCGGTGGCCCTCGGACCGGCGAACCTTTTGAACTTGGGGTCGCCGGGGGGCGGGAACACGGCGCAGGCGTCCTCGATTGGCGTGCCGACGTGGCACGTCGGCGACTTCTGGACCTACCACGTGAACGCGTCTTCGGCGGTGCCGACGTTGAGCGCGTTCGTCGTCACGGGCAACGTGACGCGGATGGTGACCGCCTCGGACGGTGGACAGTACAACGTCAGCGTGCACGGATTGTTCCATGTCGAAAGCCTGATCGACCTCGCGCGGAGCGGCGACTTCGGCAACGCGACAATCATGCTGTGGAGCCGCACCTTCATGGAGAACGCGACGGTCGAGGGGTACACGCTGTACCGGGCCTCAGACCTCGCGGAGCTGCGGGACGTTCGGACCGTCCGAATCACGGGCTCGATCTGGACCGAGGTCGGAACATTCAACGCGTCGTACACGACGAAGGTCGATACGACGTATGAGCCGGCGCTCGACGTGTGGGCGTTCCCGATCAGCGAGAACGAGACCTGGAACGTCTCGAGCAACGCGACGATCCATGTCTGGACCAAGTGGCGGCTCGATGCGCCGAACGAATATTTCGAGTTCGGCCACAACTTTACCGTCACCCTGCCGATTCGGCTCCTGGCGCGTTCCGGCATGGTGGAAGACGTGACGACGCCCGCGGGGACGTTCTCCGCGATCCCGGTGCGCCTCACGCTGCCCACGCTGGACGTCGTGACGAACGATCGTCTCACGCCCGCGATGGGGGTCGGGGCCGATGGATGGATGGAGCCTCGGGTCCCGGCGGTGGCGTGGTTCAGCGCGGCCGTCGGGAACGTCGTGAAGGCGGCGGCGCCCTTCGGCGCGAGCCGGATCGTGACGGAGCTCACCGCATTCCACCGAAGCTGAACTCTCTTTCCCGAACGTCCTCTCCCGCGCCGTTTCCGCGGGGGAGGGAAATCTTATTCCACGCGCGCTCATTCGGCGGGCCGAATGGCCATCAAGATCGCGCCATCGATTCTGTCCGCCCGGTTCGACCGCCTCGGAGACCAGGTGAAGGAAGCCGGCGAGGCGGGCGCCGACTTGCTCCATATCGACGTCATGGATGGCCACTTCGTACCGAACCTCACGATGGGGCCGGCGCTTGTGAAATCGATCCGGCCAATCACGAAGGTGCCGTTCGATACGCACCTAATGGTCACGCACCCACAAGACTTCATCACGGCGTTTGCCGACGCGGGCACAAATGACCTCACGGTGCACGTGGAGAGCGATCATGATGTCCGCGCGACGATTCGCGCGATCCGCGATGCGGGAGTGACGCCAGGGCTGGTCCTCAATCCCGCGACGCCGTTCGAGAAGGTTGTGCCGTACCTTACGGACGTAAGTCTCCTCCTCGTGATGACGGTCCATCCGGGGTTCTCGGGCCAAGCGTTCCGCGCAGAGGTCGTGCCGAAGATTCACGAGGCGCGGGCGTACATCGACAAAGAGGGGCTCGACGTCGAAGTGGAAGTGGACGGAGGCATCAAGGTCGACACCGCGCCGATCGTCGCGAAGGCGGGCGCGGACATCCTCGTCTCCGGGAGCGGGATCTTCCCCGATCGCGTCCGGGAGAATCTGAAAGCGATTCGCGCGGCGGCGGAGAGGGCCCGCGGCCGCTAAGCCAGTTTCACAGAAACACTCCCGCGGCTTGCGGGGAATTTCGGTTTCGATTAGCGGACGCCCCACCGCTCCCGTCGCCGCGAAATTCCAGCTGAATTAGTCCCAGGAATACTACATCTGCGAAATAGGACTAAATACCTGTCACTCCGTGTCACGGTCGGGTGGAGGGACCCCCTTGTCGAAAAGCTCAGTGAGCGCCTCGTCCCGAATTTCCGTCGCGATGGGCATCTTCGTTATCGTTCTCGTAATCGGTTTCAGTGTCCCGGTCAGTGCCGCGGGATCGACCGCCACGATCAAGCGGTGGCCGGTTTCGTTTCCCCTCAACGACTTTGTCGTGGCGCCCGACGGTACAGTCTTCTTCTCTTCGCCCGGCGTATTGGTTGGGAGATTGAATCCGTCGACGAATGAGGTCACCACCTGGGGCCTCCGGACCTTCCATCTCGCGATTGGGCCCGCGTTCTCGATTGAATTCGAAGGGCACACCTACACCGAGGCGTTCACGGTGGCCGTCCTCCGGTTGAACGGGCAGATTCGCCTTCTTATGCCGAGCTCAGGGGTGGTCGTCGTGTGGCAATTGCCCGATTTTGCCCAAGACATTGCTGCGAGCAGCACTCACATTTGGGTCACGCAATTTACCGATACTAGCACCACGATCGTGGCGTCCGTTGACCCCGTGACAAACGTGATGACGAGGTACGAACTCCCGCAGAGCATCGCAGGTCCTGGGGGGTTCATCCACGGTCTCTCCTACGGGGACGACCAACTTTGGTTCGGCGTCACTGAGAGCGAGATCGGGGACAACGTCCCATTCCAACAGAAAACCGGATCCCTCGACCCCGCCACCTCGACTGCGAGTCTTTGGCCCGTGTTCGCCTCCAACGGCCCCGTAACGGTCGGCACCGGGCGAACCGCGACCTTCGCGGCCGGCTCTGCATGGACCTTGTACCATTCGAGTGACCCGAGTTTGACCGGCGCATACCGCCTGAAGCCCGACGCGAACAAGGTCGAGTTCTATGGCGCGCCCTTGGGGACCCCGGCCTCCCTCGGCCCTTCCCCTGTCGTGGAAAACGTGGATCGGGCCAGCACCGCGGCGGGGGCCGCGTGGGCCGCCAGCACCTCTGAGGCGGACGGCGTTCAAACCGCCCATGTAGTGAGATGGCGCCCCCTGAGCGCCAGGACCGTGTCCTCCGTTTCACCTGAGCAACCCGCGGTAACAGTATCGACCGGAACCCTCGACAGCGGGGTGTCCAAACTGGATCCATCGACGACGACCATCACCCCCGAGGTCACCACAATCTCCGCGACCACCCCGAGTCCCAGCGTAGCGATTTGGAGCTTCACGGACCGACGGCTCGCGGCTCGCACCGCGCTGAGTCCAAATGGCGTGGTCTACTTCGGCCTCGTGACACCGTCGACTGGCGACTTTGTCCTTGTCCAACTTTCGACGTAGGCGCCGAGGCTCTCGACACGAGGACGACGGAGCCGTCTGGTCGAGTTGGCCGGCCCTCCTGTATTTAGCAGTGAAACTTTCGCGGATCGGTCCGGAAGCTTTCTTCTAGGCAGCCGAGCATCTCGGCACCGATGTCGGCAGAGGCGCCACCGAAGTTCCCTACATCCGGGCGGATGAACCGCTGGACGTTCGAGCCGCTCCTTCTGCTCGTCTTCTGGATTTTCACGTTCGCCTCCGGCCTGTTCGCTTTCGCGTTCGTCGCGGCCGGAATGAGCGGCGTGTACGCGGTAGTTGCGGTCGTCTGTCTCTGGGCGGTGGCTGCGAGTGCTTGGGCGTGGATCCGACGCACAAGCGACCCGCGATGAGCGCGCGACAAAGCCCTTAACTATCGCGCGTCATCTCTCCGACGGAAGCCGGGGAGGGGCGGGCCGTGGTCGACGTTTCCGAGGAGCTCATCCGGGGCCTCAAGAAGAAGGCCGTGACCCTCCGGAAGCACATCATCCGGATGACGCACAACGTCCAGAGCGGCCATCCGGGCGGCTCGATGTCCGCGTGCGACATCGTCACCGCGCTGTACTTCCAAGTCCTCCGCGTCGATCCGAAGAAACCCCAGTGGCCGGACCGCGATCGGTTCGTGCTTAGCAAAGGCCACGCGTGTCCCGTCTGGTATGCCGCCCTCGCGGAGCGCGGCTTCTTCCCCGTCGACGAACTCATGACGTTCCGCAAGATTAACAGCCGCCTCCAGGGCCATCCGGAACTCGGCACGACCCCCGGCGTCGAGAATGCCGCGGGGGCCGAAGGGCAAGGGCTGTCGTTCTCCGTCGGGCTGTCGCTCGCGGCGCGGATGGACCACAAGGCGTGGCGGGTCTACTGCATCCTCGGGGACGGCGAGCAGGACGTCGGGCAGACGTGGGAGGCCGCGATGGCGGCCTCGAAATACGGGCTCGACAACTTGACCGCTTTCATCGACCGGAACGGGATCCAGCAAGAGGGCCGCACGGAGGACATCATGCCCCTCGAGCCGCTCGCGGAGAAGTGGGAGGCGTTCAACTGGCACGTGCTCACGATCGACGGCCACGATTTCCGACAGATCCTCGCAGCGATCGACGAGGCGCATCGCACGAAAGGCCGGCCCACCGCGGTCATCGCGCGGACCGTGAAGGGCAAAGGCGTCTCCTTCATGGAGAACAAGATCAAGTACCACGGCGCCGCGACGAGCGATGACGAGCTGAAGCTCGCCCTCGCGGAGCTCGACGCCCAGGAGGCCGCGGTGTGACGTCGGGCCCGTGGAAGATGGAGAGCCAGCGCTCCTACTTCGGGAAGGCCCTGATCGAACTCGGCCGCCGCAATCCGGACGTGGTCGTCGTCGGCGCCGATACGACGGAGTCGATCAAGACGATCGACTTCGGCAAGGCGTTCCCGGACCGGTTGTTCCAACTCGGCATCGCGGAGCCGAACATGATCTCCGTCGCCGCGGGCCTGGCGGCCGCGGGCAAGATCGCGTTCGCCGCGACGTACTCCGTGTTCGGGAGCGGGCACACGTACAACGTGATTCGCCAGAACGTCGCATACACGAACTTGAACGTGAAGATCTTCTGCTCCCACGCGGGCCTGACGGTCGGCCCCGACGGCGCGACGCACCAGATCAACGAAGACATCGCGCTGATGCGCGGGATCCCGCGAATGACGGTCCTCGTCCCCGCCGACGGCCCGGAGACCGCGAAGTGCGTCGATGCCGCGGCCGCGATGAAGGGCCCTCTCTACTGCCGTTTCTCCCGTACGAACGTCCCGACCGTCACATCGACGGAGGACGACTTCGTGATCGGCCGGGCGCGCGTGTTGCGAGACGGCTCGGACGTCACCCTGATCGGGTGCGGCCTGATGGTCGCCCGGTGCCTCGAGGCCGCGGATCGTCTCGACCGCGACGGAGTCGAGGCGCGCGTGGTCAACCTCTCGACCGTGAAGCCGCTCGATGTCGCGACGATCGACCGTGCGGCGCGGGAGACGGGCGGAATCGTGACCGCCGAGGAGCACACGATTGTCCATGGAATCGGCAGCGCGATCGCAACGGTCATTGCGGCGAACCACCCGGTGCCGATGGGCTTCGTCGGCGTTCAGGACGTCTTCGGAGAAAGTGGCGAGGCGGAAGAACTCCTCCGGAAGTATGGTCTGACCGCGGAGAAGATTGTGGATGCGGCCCGCGACGTCATGAAGCGGCGCGGTCCGACGCGGTAGCTCGAGAACGAGTCCCTGATCTTCGTCGGCTCAGCCGGCGGCTTTCACGGGACCTTTCTCATTGTACCGCTGGACCGTCACGAACCCGGCGACGTTCTCATGAGCCATGTTCCAGCCTGCGGCGTCGTCCCGAAGCGACCACCGACGGATGTTCGTCACGGTCGACTTCTTCATGTTGATTCCGCCGGGCAACAGGATGAAGCCTTCGAACGGCTCGCCCGTCACCGGGTTCCGGATGTGCTCGCTCTGCACTTCGCCGACTCCGTCGACCGTGAAGGCGCTGTCGTGTCCCTTGAACTTGAAGTCGATCTTCGCGGTTTTCGTTGGGAATGTTTTCGCGAACGTGCTTGGGAAGACCGCGAAGACGCCTCCGCCCTCCTTCCCGCCGACGATCTTCTCGATCGCCACGCGCTGGTCCCCCTTCGCTTTCGGGTCGAGATAGAGCCGGCCCACGCCGTTCCCCATGTGGATCGCCCGGGGCCACCAGAGGCCCCACGCGAACGTCGTGCCGTCCAGCTTCGTCGTCCCGAACGTCCCTTTCTTGATGTGCCAAGATACGAGCGCTTCGCAGCTGCCCGTCGTCGGAAGCGCGTCGAAATTGCACGGGCATCCCCAAGCACAGTTGCAACTCTGAATATACTCCGCCTCAAAATTCCATTTCGTTGGCATCGGTTGGACCCCCTCGCCCGGATTCGGCAACGTATGGCGGATACTTAATCGTTCTCCGCACGTTCCGACCTGATCGGGTCCGAGCACGTTCATATCGACACGAGCGTTATCGACGGTCCGATGGGGGAGGCAGTTCCCTCCGAGCCGACGGCGCTCCTGCGGCGCATCACGATTCCCGTTGCGGCCGCGGTTGCGGTCGTCGTCGGTGCCGCGTGGTACGCGACGTGGACATCCGCAGATTTCCTCATGGCGCTGGTGGCGCCGTCGACCATTACGTCGACGGACCTCGCCCTGTTCTTCGCGCTTCTCCTGGTCATGATGGTCGCGATGATGCTGCCGTCGGCCCTGCCGATGATCCTCGCGTACCGCGGCCTCACGCGGCTCGAGGCGGGGCGGATCGTGAGGCCTGCGGACGCGCTCGGCACGTTCGCGTTCGTCGGAGCGTATTTCCTCGTGTGGGGGGCGTTCGGGGTCGCCGCGTTGTTCGCACTCATGGCGCTGGGGATCTTCGGACCGTGGACCGGGGTCGCGGTGCTCATCCCCGCCGCAACGCTCGTCGCCGCCGGTGCGTGGCAAGTCACGCGGACGAAGGCCGTTTGCCTGAAACACTGCACCGCCCCCATGGGGTTCGTCATGCACCACTGGCGATCCGGTCGGGTCGGCGCATGGAGGATGGGGCTTCGGCATTCGCTGTACTGCGTCGGGTGCTGCTGGCTCTTCATGATCGTCTTGTTCGTCGCGGGCTCGATGAGCCTCGTATGGATGGGCGGTCTGTCGATTGCGATTCTCGCGGAGAAGCTCGGGGTGAGAACGGCGTTCTTATCGCGGATGATCGGGCTCGTCTTCCTCGGGCTTGGAGCCCTCGTGGCCCTCGGAGCCGTCCTCGTGCTGTGAACCGGATCGGAACGAGGATCGCACACCCGTTTCAATCTTCGGCGGGCGGCGGAATCGTCTTGAGTTCCCGGACCGGGGAAAAGAAGACCCAAGGGACCGCGAGCAGCCCACCGACGACCGCGATGACCAGCGCGGGATACACCCCGATGACTTCGCCGAGACCCCCGCCCACGAGGTTTCCAATGGGGAGGGTGCCCCAGACGAGGAAGCGCATCGTCGCGTTGAGCCGTCCCTGAAGGCGGACGGGAACCAGGGACTGCCGCAGGCTCACCTGGTTGATGTTGTACCACAAGGTACCCAGGGCCCCTCCGAATCCCATCGCCGTCAAAAATGCGAAGGCGAGTCCGGGCGTTGCGAGGAGGATTCCGAAGGAGCTCACCGCCCCCACGAGAATCGCGACGATAATCGCATGACCGACCCCGATTCGGTTGGCAAGTCGGTTCGCGGTGAAGGCGCCCAGGATCCCGCCGATGCCGCCGACCCCTCCAATGACTCCGATCCAGAAGGCGTTCAAGCCCAGGGAGCGGATCGCGTAAATGGAGAAGAGCGCGAACAACGCACCCGAGAAGAAATTCGCGGTTCCCGTGCACCCGGCGATGGACCAGAGTCGTCGATCCCCAAACACGATCCGGAGGCCATCCCGAATCTCCGCCATCACGGATTTTCGTTCCGAGGGAGCCGGCGTTCTCTCCTCCTTCCGGATCCGGGCCATGAGCCCCGCGGAGAAGAAGAACGTGAGTCCATCCGTCGCCATCGGGAGCGCATAGCCGGCCGCCTCAACGAACAGACCCGCGAGGACAGGCCCTGCGACCTGAGCGGTCGTATTGGTGGCCTCGAGTTTGCTGTTTCCTTCCATGATTTGGCCACGGGGCACCAGCGCGGGAAGGTACGCTTGGTAGGAGACATCGAAGAACACGGTCAGGACGCCGGTCGCGAAGGCGAGGACGTAGAGATATTCGAGCCGCACGACGCCGAAGAACGTGAGGCCTGCAATCGCCGCGACGATCAGCCCTCGGCCGACGTCTCCCGCGATGAGGATCGGCCGTCGCGGGTGGCGATCGACCCACACCCCCACAAAGAGGCCGATGAACAGGAACGGGAACGTGCCCAGTGCCGCCAGAAGACCGACCTGAGCCGGGCTTGCGAGGAGGGCCTTCACCGCGAGGAACTGCAACGCGATCCCCGTGAACTGGTTCCCAAATTGCGATACGCTTTGTCCAATCCAGAGTTTCAGGAAGTTCGGATGGTGCCACAGGGTCGGCGCGGCCAAGCGAGGCGCGCGCACGGGCCGCGCGGATAAGTACGTTCTCCCGCCGAGCGGCGGACAACGTCTCCCACGAAGCGGAAATGCTCATATCGGGCTCCGGCCATCGGTCGACGGCGCGCACATGGTGAAGATCTTCCTGGACACCGCGAACATCGAGGAGATTCGCGAAGCGGCTTCTTGGGGCGTCCTGGACGGCGTCACGACGAATCCGACGCTCGTCGCGAAGACGGGCCGGAAGTGGTCCGAGATCATCCAGGACATCCTCGCGCTCGTCGACGGTCCGATCTCGCTGGAGGTCACGACGACCCAGGCGGACGAGATGATCAAGCAGGGTCGCCAGCTCGCGAAGCTCCACAAGAACGTCGTCGTGAAGATCCAGATGACAACGGAGGGCCTCAAGGCGATCAAGGCCCTTTCCTCGGAGGGCGTAAAGATCAACACGACCCTCATCTTCTCTTCGAATCAGGCGATCCTCGCCGCGAAGGCGGGCGCGAAGTACGTGAGTCCGTTCATCGGCCGCCTGGACGACATGGGCCAGGAGGGCATGCAGGTCATCCGCGAGATCGTCGAGATCTTTCGGAACTACGACTGGGACTGCGAAGTTCTCGTCGCATCGATCCGACACCCGCTCCACGTGATCGAGGCGGCGAAGCTCGGCGCGGACGTCGTCACGATGCCGTTCGACGTCCTGAAGAAGATGACGCAACACGCCCTGACCGATGTCGGGCTGAAGCGGTTCCTGGACGACTGGGCGAAGGTGCCCAAGTAGGCGCGAACGCGTCTACTCGACGACGAGATCTTGCTCGGTTGGGCTGGCCGCGACCTTGCGGCCGAGCGGCGTGATTTGATACCGGAAGGACGCAGGCGCGGACGACGACTTGAGGAACGTCTTGGGCCCCGAGTCGTACTGGACGAGGAGGTTCAACCGGACCAGGTTGTCGAGTTCTTCCATGATCTCGTCGGGCTTCGCGTCCCGCATGCCGGCGAACAGCTCGTTCTTCGAGATGCCGACCGTATCCCGTCGGGCCGCGGCACTCAGGATTCGGTGCCGCAAGACTTTCCGGACTTTCCGGTCCTTCTCCATTGCGAGCATCGCGTCGACGGCTTGGGTGATGATCCCCGAAAACGCGTCGTCGACGCCCTCTCCCGTCATCGCGCTCGTCATCGACGTTGGCACGTTCGGGAACTGTTCCCGGAGCCAGGCGGATTCCTCCGGCCCGATCTTCGATCCTTTCGCGCGATCGACCTTGTTGAAGACGATCCGGAACGGGACGCCGCCCGTGACCACGGAGACCGCGCGGATCCAGTCCGCGAGGGGATGGAGGGTCTCCGGTCGCTCGATGTCGCACACCGCGAGGGCGCCGTCGGTCCCGTAGAACAGCGCGTCCCGGAAATTCTCCCGGATCGCGTGTTCCCCCATCTGGTCGAAGAGCGCGACGGTCGCGAGCATGAGGTCGCCTTCCTCTTCGCCGGGCAGCTCGACCTCGACCCGCTGCATGTGGACGCCAAGGGTCCCTTTGTATTCCGGGTTGTGCTTCTGCTCGATGTACCGCTGGATCAGGCTCGTCTTCCCGACGGCCCGTTCCCCGACGACGTTGATCTTCAGCTTGAGGCGGCGGATTCGCAAGGCGCTCGTGAGTCCGCCCGGCGGCTCAAAAGCCCACCGGGGCAATTATCAAACGTCGCCATTGCCGCCCGCCCGGTTAGGCCGCGGCCGAACCGAAGGGAATCTTTCAAGACCCCATTCCGACATCGGATTCCGGCCATGGACTCCGGCGGCGGCAAGATCACGTTGGACCAAGAGAGCTTCAAGGCGCTCGCCTCCGACGTCCGCGTGGGGATCCTCAAACGACTCGACGTGCGGCGCGAGACGGTCACGGACCTGAGCGGCCTGCTGAACCTCAGCAAGCCGACGCTCCTCGAGCATCTCGAGAAGCTGCAAGCCGCGGGGCTCGTGAAGCGCATCGACGAGGGCCGCAAGTGGATCTACTACGCCCTGTCCGACAAAGGCCGCAAGATCCTGCATCCGGAGCGGGTCGCAATCACCCTCGCACTCGCTGCGGCGGTCGTCCTTGCGGGGATCGGCGTGTTCTACGTGCTGTTCGCGTCTGGCGCGCTCACGCCCGGCGCTCCCCTCCTGAACGCGTCGGCCCCCTCGGCCCAGCGAGACGCTCTCTCGGAGCCGGGGACCCGCGGGCTCATCGCGTTCGTCTTGTCCGCGACATCCCTCGTCGCGGCCCTCGGCCTTCAGTTCTTCGGCCAGCGTCGTCGGGAGCGGTTCTTCGCGGAGCTCGGCGTCGCCTGATCCGGAACCCGCGTTGCACGGCTCCGGGAAACCGTTATGAACGGTGACCGCCTTTGCATGGAGGTGTCCCGTCTCCGGTGGGGGAGGCCCACGTGGGCGATCCCCGTCCTCCTGTTCCTCGCGGTCCTCCTCGTCGCCGGGCTCGCGTTCAACCTCGCCAACCTCGACACGGGCGGGGAGTCGTTTCCCGGGCCGTCCACCGGGGGAACGCAGCCGACCGCGGTCGGGTCGGTCGACCCGTTCCTCGGGGACCTGTTCCTCGTCGCTTTCGGAGGGCTCCTCGTGGCGGGGATCGTCCACTGGCTGCTCCACCGACCCGAGCGGACGCGGGGTCCGCCGAAACCGCTCTCGTGGTGGCAAATCCTGTCCACCTTCTTCGCCCTCGGCTTCGCGATCCTCTTCCTGTTGCTCTGGCCGCGGCTCGTCCACGCCCTGCAGTCTGCCCAGCTAGCGGGACCGCCACCGGATCCGGGGACCCAAAACGCAACGGGATGGCCCGCGGCGGCGGGCACCCCCGTCGGCGTGTTCCTCGCGATCACCATGCTGGCGGCGATTGTCCTCCTTGTCGCCTTGCTCCGTCGTGGGATGGGCCCACGCGAACTCGAGGAGGAATCCGTCGACAAGCCCGCCGCGCGCCACGCCGCGGCGGACGCCGTCCAGGATGCGATTCAAGAGCTCGAACTCGGTGGGGATGTGCGGTCCGCGATCCTCGCGTGCTTCCGTCGGTTCTGCCTGCTCCTCGGGGCTCGCGGGATTACCGCCCAGGGCGCCCTGACCCCGCGGGAACTCGACTCTCTCGCCGTGGAGCGGCTCCGCGTGTCCCGGGACGCGTCGGGGACGTTGACGTCCCTCTTCGAGGAGGCGCGGTACAGCGTCCATCCGCTCGGCGAGGCAGATCGCCGACGGGCGATCGAGAGCCTCGCGGGCATCCGGGCGGCGCTGGAGGCGTGAAATGTTCTCGCGCGGGCTCTCCGCCAGGACGGGCCATCCCCCGGGCCCGGAGTTCCCGCGGCTGCCCCGGATCCCCATTGCCGGCATCGTGCTCGTCTTTGCGTTCGCGATCCTCCTCGGAATCCTGTTCTACTATGCGCAGTTCAGCGGGTTGGTCCGCTGGCTCCTGGCCGTCGTGGCCGTCGCGGTCCTCGCCTCCTTCGCCTGGGGCGCGATCCGCCGCCGGACGGAGGAGCCAACGCCGCTCGTCGCGCCGCGATCCCCGGATGTGAGCCGCGGCGGGGAGCTGGAGATTTTCTCCGCGGCGGTTCACCGAGCGGCCCGCGGCCTCCCGTACAGCCAAGCGCTCGTCGCGTCGCGCGCCCGGAGCGCGTTCGCGGAACGGGTGCGGCTGTCGTACGGCTTGTCGCCGGAGCGGATGCGCGAGCTCCAACGGGACCCGGCCGCGCTGCGCCGCATCTTCGTCGATGAGGCCCTCGTCGATTTCCTCTACGTCGACCCAGCCGACCCCGACGAACGGGCGGACTGGATCTACCGCGCTCAGTTCCGCGGAGGCTTCGCGCGGGCCCTTCACGGCGTCCTCGACCGGATGGAGGCGTGGCGCTGAACGTCGCAGCAGTCCGGGACATCGGCGGGAATCTCCTGGACGCGGTCGAGACCGTCATCGTGGGCAAGCGAGCGGTCCTCGAACGGGTGCTGTGGGCGGTCCTCGGCGACGGCCACGTCCTCATTGAAGACGTCCCGGGGCTCGCGAAAACGTTGATCGCGAAATCCTTTGCCGCGGGTCTTGGCCTCTCGTTCCGGCGCGTGCAATTCACCCCGGATCTGCTGCCCGCGGACATCACGGGGACGTACGTGTTCGATCGGAAGACCGGCGACTTCGTGCTGCGCCGCGGCCCCGTCTTCACGAACGTCCTCCTGGCGGACGAGATCAACCGCGCGCCGCCGAAGACGCAGAGCGCTCTCCTCGAGGCGATGCAGGAACGACAGGCGACCCTCGAAGGCGAGACGTTCCGCATCGACCCGCCGTTCTTCGTGATCGCGACCCAGAACCCGATCGAGCACGAAGGCACGTACCCGCTCCCAGAGGCCCAGGTCGACCGGTTCCTCCTGAAGATCGATGTGGGCTATCCGACCCGCGAGCAGGAGATCGAAGTGCTCGAGCGACGGCGGAAACGCCGGTCGGACGATGCCACGATCGAGCCGGTGACGTCGCCGAAGGAGGTGAGCGCGCTCCAGGCCGCGATCGAGGACATCCACGTCGATCCCGCGGTCGAAGGGTACATGGTCGACATCGTCGCGGGCACCCGCGCTCACAGTCAGGTCGAAGTCGGGGCAAGCCCGCGGGGCTCTCTAGCCCTCCTGAAAACCGCCCGGGCTCGCGCGGCCGTGGCGGGCCGCGACTTCGTGACGCCGGACGACGTGAAGGCGGTCGCGATGCCCGCCCTGGCCCATCGCCTCATCCTGAAGCCGGACCCGTGGATCCGCGGCGTGCGAACCTCCGCCGTCCTCGCGGACGTCCTCGGCCAGGTCCCGGTGCCGAAGGTGCCGTGACATGCGTACGCCGTTGGCGAGCGGCCTGACCGCGGCCGCGCTCGGGCTGCTCCTCGCGGGGCTCGCGCTCCGGAGTTGGCAGCTCGTGCTCCTGGCCCTCCCGCCGGTCATCGTCCTCGCGCTGGGCGCGTTGTTCCCGCCCGTCCGGCCCCGGGTCGTCGCGGTGCGGTCCCTCTCCCGCGACCGGGCCGAGGTCGGCCATCTCGTGGAGGTCCATCTCCTGGTTCGCAACGAAGGCCCCGCCCTGGACCTCGTCGAGATCGTTGACGTGCTGCCGAGGGAGCTCGCGGTCGTCCGCGGCACGAACCATGCGGTCGTGTCCCTGGAGAACGGTGGCGACGTGTCGCTGACCTACACGCTGCGCTCGGCCGTGAAG
>VBME01000122.1 GCA_005878995.1 Methanobacteriota archaeon
GAGAATAAGTTAAAGAATCTTTAAATAGGCCCGGCTGCAGTGAGGAACCGGGATAGCGGCTGAGGCCGCGATTCAACGATCCCACTCATCCGAATCTTCCTTTCCTGCCTCCAAGAAATCGGGAGGCTGCGCGGCCCTGCGGGGCGAGAGTTGTCCGGATAGCGGGACGTAAGTCGCAGACGTCGGCGCATCCCGGACAGTGCGAGAATGAACATCGATCCGAGTACAACGAAGTACCTCATCCAGGCCCGCCTCGAGGCGGAAGGGATCGTCGAGAAGCCCGACGTGGTCGGGGCCGTGTTCGGCCAGACCGAGGGGCTGCTGGGCGAAGAACTGGACCTGAGGGATTTGCAGAAGAGCGGGCGCATCGGCCGAATCGAGGTCGACGTGCAGAGCAAGAAAGGGCGAAGTGAAGGCACGATCCTGATTCCTTCCTCGCTGGACCAAGTCGAGACTTCGATCTTGGCGGCGGCCCTCGAGACGATCGACCGGGTCGGGCCGTGCAAGGCCACGATCAAGGTCGACAAGGTCGAGGACACCCGGGTGACGAAGCGGAACAAGATCATCGAGCGAGCCCGCTCGCTCCTGTCGGCCATGGTCGAGGAGTCGAAGACCTCCGGGTCCGACCTGCTCGACGAGGTGCGCCAGAGCGTCCAGGTGTCGGAGATCGTCTCGTTCGGGGCGGAGCGGCTCCCCGCAGGACCGAACGTCACGGACAGCGACGCGATCATCATTGTCGAAGGCCGACAGGACGTCCTGAATCTCCTGCGATCCGGCATCAAGAACGCGATTGCGGTCGAAGGCACGAACGTGCCCAAGACGATCCAAGAGCTGTCGAAGGAGCGCGCGCTGACGGCGTTCGTTGACGGAGACCGCGGTGGAGACCTGATTCTGAAGGAACTCCTCCAGGTCGCCGAAGTCGACTTCATCGCCCGCGCCCCGCGCGGCAAGGAGGTCGAGGAACTGACGCAGAAGCAGATCATGAAAAGCCTGCGAAACAAGATCCCCGCGGACCAGTACGTGGAGATGTACGGCATCTCGGGCCAGGTGTACAAGGCCGAGTCCGAGTTCCCCGAGCCGAAGCCGTCGGGAGGACCGCAAGGCCGCCCGGAGCCTCGGCCCGAACCTCGTCCCGAGCCGCGCCCCGAGTTCCGAGAACCGCGGGAGGTTCCCGCGGAGCGCGCCTCGGCTCCGCTGACGCCCACCACGAAGGTCCTCAACCCGAAACTGGAGAAGTACCGCGATATGCTGGTCCAGCTCGGCGGGTCCTCGACCGCGCGTCTCCTCGATGAAGGGGACGGCGTCGTCACAGAGGTCCCCGTACGGGAGCTGGTGGACACGCTCAAGACCGCGAAGCAGACCCGAGCGGTCGTCTTCGACGGGATCATCACGCAGCGGATCCTGGACATCGCCGCCGAGATGAACATGCACTCCGTGGTCGGCACGAAGATGGGCACGATCACGAAGCAGCCCGCGGGCGTCGAAGTCTGGACCCGGAGCGATTTGGCTCCGTGACCGGGGTGGGCCGTATCGCGCGGACGAAGCAGGTCACCGCGGACGAGGGGTTCGCCTTCGACGACTTCGACACGACCGCGGAGATCGCGATCCCGGACGATCCGCTGAAGCGGGTCGTCGGCCAAGACGAGGCGGTCGCGCTCGCGCGCATCGCGGCGAACCAGCGGCGGCATTTCCTCCTGGTCGGCCCGCCCGGGACGGGCAAGTCGATGATCGCCCAGGCGCTCTCCCTCCATCTTCCCGCGGTGACGGAAGAGATCCGCGTCGTCCACAATCCGGAGAATCCAGAACGGCCTCTCATCGAAGTCAAGCAGCGGGACGAAGTCCTGCAGGAACGGAACCGGCTTGCCGGCGCCGAGGGGGACTTGATCGACCCGAAGGAAGCGCCGATCAACGTCGCGGAGCGGCTTGGGTACAAGTGCGTCCACTGCGGGACGTACTCCTCGCCGACCGACCGCATGTGCCCGAAGTGCGGGCGACCCAAGGCGGCGTCCCAGGCGAACGTCGGGAATCCGTTCGGCGACCTGCTCGGCGGCATCTTCGAGGTCACGTTCGCACAGCTCCAGGGTCGGGATCGGGTGACCACGACGCGACAGCAGTTCGGCAAAGAAGAGGTCGTGGTGTACGAGCGAGCGGGCGACATGATCCGGGTCCTCGACCAGAAGGCGCTCGAGAAGCGACGCGAGGTCGAGAAGGAGAGCCCGCGAAAAGTCCTCGTCCCAATCGCGCGAAGGCCGTTCGTGCTCGCGACCGGGGCGAGCGAGACCGAGCTCCTCGGGGACGTGCGGCACGACCCGTACGGCGGCCATCCGCAGCTGGGCACCCAGCCGTACGATCGCGTCGTCGCCGGGGCGATCCACGAGGCCCACCAAGGGGTTCTGTTTATCGACGAGCTCCCGCAGTTGGGCTTCCTCCAACGGTTCATCCTGACCGCGATGCAGGAGAAGCGGTTCCCGATCTCCGGGAGGAATCCGCAGAGCGCGGGCGCGAGCGTGAAGGTCGAGAGCGTTCCGTGCGACTTCATCTTCGTCGGCGCGTGCAACATCCAGGACCTGCCGCACATCTTGTCGCCGCTGCGCTCGCGGATCACGGGTGCCGGATACGAGGTGCTCGTCGAGACGACGATGGCGGACTCCGACGTCAACCGCGCGAAGCTCGTGCAGTTCGTCGCGCAGGAGATTGCGGTCGACAAGCGCATTCCGCCCGCGACGCGCGATGCGGTCGGGGTCGTGATCGACGAGGCCCGACGGCGTGCAAAGTCTTTGGACAACAAGGACAAGGGGCTGAGCCTGCGGCTCCGGGAACTCGGCGGCCTCATCCGATCCGCGGGCGACATCGCGGTCACCGAGGAATCGAAGTTCATTGAGGCGGAGCACGTCCGGCGGGCGGTCAAGGTGTCCCGGTCGATCGAGGACCAGATTCGCGAGCGATACGGATCGTACACGGCCGGCGTTGGGACCGACCTGTCTCCGGCGCAGCGCGAGGCGTCGCCGTACCACTACTGGAACGAGCACAAGGCGGACGACGTCCAAGGCTACCAGTAATCGCATACCGGGTGCCCGCTCCGCGACTCGGCTCTCGGGCGCGTCCTCACAAGTGTCTAATCATTTTATAGCCATCTTCGCCGTCTGTGTAGAACTTCTGGAGATCCTGGGCGATCTCGAAGCCGTATCGCTTGTAGAATCGAATCGCTTCGTCGTTCGAGATTCGCACTTCGAGCTCAATTCGGCGGATGCCGCGCATTGCACAGGCTTGGATGAACGCGTTCATCATCTGGCTCCCAAACCCCCGCCGGCGGAAGGGCGCGGTCACGGCGAACATCAGGACGCGAGCTTGGCCGTCCGCGCTGAGCACGGCCGCGAGGAAGCCCACGGGATGGCCGTCGAGATCCGCCACCAGGAATCCGTCCCGCCACCATCGGTGGATGTCGAGGTACAGGGAGGTCGGATAGTTCTCTCGGAGCGCATCGCGGACGATCGAAGCGATTGCGGGGATGTCGTTCGGCATGAAGGGCCGGATTCGCACCGGGCCGGGCGAAGGGGCCGCGACATTTGAAAATGACGGTCATCGGCAAACTCATCACCCCTTGCCGCGTTCGACCGGCGTGCGGATTTTCATCGAGTTATCGGGGGAACATCCGACTCTTCCTCGGGCGGAAGCGCTCGCGGCGATGGCCGCGGAGCGCGTCGATGTGCGGGCCACGACGTTCGGACCGCACCTCCTTCGCCTGGAGACCACAGGACCGGTGGAGCGGGCTGCGCGTCGCTTGGGGCTGGCGCACCTTGTTTGCGAAGAACTGGCATCCGGCGACCTCGACTCGATTCGCGCATTCGCGCGGTCCCAGGATCTGGGCGGTCGAACATTCCGGGTCCGGGCGCGAGGCATCGGTGTCGACATCGAGCCCCGCGGGGTGGAGGAACCGCTCGGCGCCGATTTCGGACGGACGGGCCGGGTCGACCTCGATGCGCCCCAAATTGACTATCGAGTTCTCGTCGGCGACGAGTTCGTCTTGGGTCGGACCCTGCATCGGGTGGACCGCGCACGGCTCGAGGCCACGAAGGTCGCTCACCGCTCGTTCGCCCTCCCGATCTCGCTCCATCCGAAGTTCGCACGAGCCCTCGTGAACCTAGCGGAGATTCCGATGGCCGGAACGGTCCTGGACCCCTTCTGCGGGACCGGCGGGATCCTGCTCGAGGCGGCGGAGCTCGGCTTCCGAGCCATCGGGTTCGACCGGGAAGTGAAGATGGTCCGCGGCGCGCGGGCTTCGTGCCGTGAAGTTGGAAAGGCCCCGGATTTCGCAGTCGCGGATGCCGGCCGTCTTCCCATCCGCTCCGGATCCGTCCACGGGATTGCGACGGATCCTCCCTATGGGAGGGCGGCATCGACTCGCGGCGAGCCGGTCGACCGCCTGTACGAGAGGGCGTTCGATGCGTTCGTCGAGGTGTTGAACCGAGGCGCTCGCGTCGCGGTCGTCCTACCGACCGAGAAGGCAATCGACATCGGGACGGCCCGGATGGAGCTTGCGGAGCGCCATGCGCTGCGGGTCCACCGCTCCCTCGCCCGCCACTTCTGCGTCTTCCTCAAGACGTGACGTGGAGCGTGACGTCCAAGTCGGCGACGACGTTCTCGTCGATCGTCGTCGCGTGGACGCGGAACCGCACATCCCGCGGGAGGGAGACGGGCCAAGTGAGCGGCGGGGTCACCTCGAGCCGGAAGAACGCTGCGGCGGAGGCGTTCAGAGTCAGGGTCGCGGTGGTGTTGTTCACGACGGTCGTCTGCGTGCCCACGCGGTAGTCAAGGAAGAACAGCGTGAACCCGACGCTCAAAAGGTTCGAATCCTGGATGGTGGCAACGATCGTGTCCGGAACCGGGGCCGAGTGATTGAGGATAAACGGGATTGTGACGGAGACCCCCAAGCTCACGTTCACCGTCAATTCGGTTCTGTGCGTACCCGCCGGAACTTCGAACGCAAGAGTGCGTTGAGTCCCGATGGGGGCTGGCGGTTTCCGAGGAGAGCCCGCGCGACGTGCCCTCCATCAAGCTGTCCGGCCGGGAGCAGGTTGATCGCGGTGACGAAAAGCCCGACCCAGCCCGCGAACGCGAGGGGATGCATGCCGAGCGTCTGCGGGAGCGGGAAGAACAACGAGAGGAAGCTGAACAAGATCGAAGGACGGATCGCTTCGCCCGCGACGCCCGCCGAAACTCCCGGCGCACCCGTCGAGAGGGCGAGCCCCGCGAGCGTCACCGGGATGGCGATCGCGAAGCCGACGAGGGGACCGGACACGCCGATGTCGAGGAGCGCCCGCCGACTCGGAATCGGGTCCCGCATGCTGATGAACGCTCCAAAAGTCCCGAGCGGCGG
>VBME01000123.1 GCA_005878995.1 Methanobacteriota archaeon
GCGGCTCGGCCGTCTATTGTAGCGTGCCTGTAAGCCGCCGCCTTATGCGACCCTCGCGGCCTCCGCCGCCGTGTGCGTGCCTCGGGACCGGCGCTCGCGGCCCTCCTTGCGGCGCTCGTCCTGGCACCCTCCTCCCTCCCGGCGGGGCGCGAGGCCGATGCCCTCCCCCCTCGACCCGCGCCCGCCTTTTTTTCCGCGACGGACCCGGACCATCTCCTCCTCGTTCGCGTCTACGCGAATGCCGCGCGCGACGACGAGTTCGTGGAGATCGGGAATCCGCGACCCGAGCCGGTCGACATGAGCGGATGGTCGCTCACGGACGGCGAAGCCACCGCGACCTTTCCCCTCGATTCGATCCTGCCGGGTGGCGGCCGCCTTCTCGTGGCCCGGAACGCGACGAGCTACGCGGAGGACACGCTCATGGTCGCGGACTTCGCCTTCGAGGCCGGCGCGGCCCGGCGCATGGAAGGGCAGGTGCCGCGGCTCGCCGACGCGGGCGACGAGGTCCTCCTCCGCGATCCGAACGGAAGGCTGGTCGACGTGTATGCCTGGGGATCATCGTCCTACGAAGGTCTCGGATGGGTCGGTCGTCCGGCGGAACGAATGGGCCGGGGTGAGATCGCCGTCCGTCGGTCCGGTGCCTACGAAACTTGGATCGACCGCGACACCGCGGAGGATTGGGAGGATCTCCGACACGAACGCCTGGGCCAGTCCGCGTTTTTCCCCACCGAGATGACCCTGCGCGGACGGACGACCGCGGTGCGCTCTCCCGACGAGGGCGACGTCCCGTTGCTTCGGTTCCTCTCCTCGGCGGAATCGACAATCGAGGTCGCTGTGTACACGTTCACGAGCGAACGGATCGCGTCGGTCCTCGCGGCCGCGGCCGAGCGCGGGGTGCAAGTTCGCGTGCTCCTCGATGGCGCGCCGGTCGGGGGCATCGAGGACGCGGAACATCGGGTGGTTGGTGGGCTCCTCGCTGCGGGCGTCGAGGTGCGCTGGCTCGCGGGTGGTCCGGACATCGTCAAGCGGTACCGCTACCTGCACGCGAAGTACGCCGTCGTCGATGCCCGAGCCGCGTGGATCGGGTCCGAGAATTTCGGCGACGCGGGTTTTCCGGAGGAGAGGCGAGGGAACCGCGGGTGGTCGGTCATCGCCGAAGACGAGGGCGTGGCCTCAGCCCTGAGGATCGTCTTCGAGGCCGACTTCGACGTGCGACGGCGAGACTCGATTGCCGCAACGGAGACGATGCAGCAACGACTTCCTTTGCCGCCACCGGTGGCCGAGCGGTCCTCGGCCGAGGTGACGAGCGTGCAGGCCGGCCGCCTCGTCCTGGCTCCGGACACGGCCCTCGACACGGATGGGATCCTCGGGTTGTTCGGTTCCGCGACGCACCGGCTCTCGATCGAGGCGTTCTACCTTGACGAGGTCTGGCGCGGCGGGCCGAATCCGTTCCTGGAGGCGGCATTCGCGGCGGCTCATCGTGGCGTCTCCGTGAGGATTCTCCTCGACGGAAGCTGGGCGTCGGTCGAGGCGGATGCGGGGACGAACGACGACGTCATGGCGCGGATCAATGGTCGGGCGCGCAACGAAAGCGTTTCGCTCGAAGCCCGCTTGCTGGAGCCCCGCGGTCCGATCGAACGGTTGCACAACAAGGGCGCCGTCGTTGACGGCCGAGCCGTCCTCGTGTCCAGCATGAACTGGGCCCTCGGATCCGCGACGGAGAACCGCGAGGTGGGCCTCATCGTGGAGGACCCGAGTCTCGCCGCGACGTTCGAGGCCGCATTCGACGCGGACTGGGACGGTCGGTCGACATCCGGCATCGACGCATGGCGCCTCGAAGACCCGCGCGCCCTCGTCGCGTTGTACGCCTTCGTCGCCGTCGCGTCCGCCGTCTCCCTGCGGAAATTGAGAGCGAGGGCCAAAGACATAAAGCCCCGCGCGCGGGTCCGAACGCGTGGCGCCTCCGGAGCTCGTCTCCGCGGCCGACGTGGAGAAGTTCGGCTACTGCCCCCTGAGCTGGTGGCTCAGCCGCGGGCTCGCGCCCGAGGAAGGCTCCGAGCTCGTCGAGGGAGAGAAAAAACACGAAGCGGCGTCCGTGGACCTGAAAGGGATTGAGACCCACGAGGCCCGGGCTCGAGAGGCCGAGGCCGGCGTCCTCTACTTCGCGATCGCCGCGTCGATCGTGTCGATCGTCGGCGTATCGTTTCTGGCCCCCGGAGTCGCGGTCGCGCAAACCCTCGGCGCGATCGCCTTGATCTGGCTTCTCGCGGCCGTGTACTTCCTGTACCGCGCGGAGACGCTCGCGACGACCGCGGAACGGTTCCTCTCCGAACGCCTGATCCTTGGCTTCGCGATGGCCGCGGCCGTGATCGCGACCGCGGCGATCTCCCTCACGGGAATCCAGAACGAGAGCCTCGCCCAGGGATTCGAGGCGCTCGCCCTCTTGTGGTTGATCGGAGCCTCGTTCTTCCTGTACCGCTCTATGGGTGCGCTCGACATCGCGCGCGCGACCCGCGATCGCTATGCGATGCGCGGCGACCTCGTCTACATCGACTCGACGGCGGAGAAACCGAAACTGTTCGTCTCGAAGAAGCACGGGCTGTCCGGGCGACCCGATGCGATCGTGATGGACGGGGACCACCACATCCCGGTCGAGCTGAAGACGGGCCGCGTTCCCCGGGGGCCGCTGTTCTCCCACATCCTCCAGGTCGTCGCGTACTGCGTCCTCCTCGAGGAAGAGTACGGGAAGCCGCCGCCGTACGGGATCATCCGGTACGGCGACACGTCGTACGAGATCGAGTACAACGAGGACCAGCGGAAGCTGCTCCTCGAGAAACTCGCGGAGATGCGCGTCGCGATCGGGAAGGGAGAGGCCCACCGGAACCACAACCGGCCGGGCAAGTGCGTCCATTGCTCCCGTCGAAGCGTGTGCCCGGAGCGACTCGCCTAAGGCTCTTTTTTCCGATCGCCGAGCGACACGCCGATGCGGGCGGCGATCTCCTCGACGCGGTCCGTCAGCTCGCGGACATCCTGGCGCATCCGGAGCATCTCCTGCTCGAACGGCGTGAAGCCTTTGCCCGACAGGATGCGGTGGGAAACGAACATGCCGACAAAGACCGCGCCGATGATCGACAGGATCGAGACGACGACGAGGGCGACGACGAACGTGAAGAACGAGGCGATCAGGTTGCTCGCGTTGATGACGCCCGTCAGGACCCCGATCTCGGTCGCGGCGAGCACGCCGACGACAAGGATCCAGAGGAGCGTCCAGCGGGAGATCTTCACGGAAGCGTCCCCCGCGGCGGGATGGACCAGCGAAAATCCTTGGGTGGGTACAGGCTGACCGGGTTCGGGCGATCCTTCTCGTACGGGAACGTGAACTCGAGAAACACCTGGTTGTCCGCGTCCCGCTTTTGATGGACGGTCACGTTGTATTCGAAGTAACGCCCGATCTGGTCCTCAAAGTATGCGTCCACGGTGAAGCTCGCGTTCGCGGGCACCCAGCGGTGGAAGCCGTAGGTGTCGTTCTCGCGGAAGGTTCCGTTGACGGACGAAATCGACTCGTTGAACGCGAGGCGGATTAGCTTGTATTGGTACTGTTGCAACGCCCCGGTGGCGTAGACGACGAGATAGGACTGGTTGCCCGACCATCCGACAATCAGCATGGGCAGCGAGGCCAGTTCGGAGGTCGGGCGTCCGAGCAGGACCGGCGTGACCAAGATCAAGACGCCCAGGACGAGGACCGAGGTGACCATCCCGACGCGGACCCACACCTCCCGCTCCACAGGAGTCGCGAAAGAGAGGAGCCGTAATAAACGTTCGTCGCTCGGGCCGTCGGCCTATGCTTCGTTGGGCCCGAAATGCAGGAGAGACGTGACGCCGAAGAGGCAGGCGCTCACGACCGCCGCGACGAAGTTCGTTCCCATTCCCTCGGTCGTGCCGTAGGCAAAGAGCCCGATCGCGGGGATCGCGAACGATGCGGCGCTGAAGAGTCCGCTCGAGAGCCACAGGAACTTTCGGATTCGGCCGACCAACGTGAGCTCGACGTCCGGCACGGTCTCCGCAAGCGACCCGGCGGGAGGCCATAGGAACTTCCAAGCCCGCCGGAGGAAAACGACCGCGGCACTCCAAGGCCCATCCACGTGGGGCGATTCGTTGATCGTCGCCATGGGCCGCCGCGACGCCGCGCTGGGACCATGTAAATGCCGAGCCGGTTATCGCGATTGAATCTCAGAATTCTTTCTCAGACGCCGCAAGCCGCCGCTCACGAGGGAAAAATAAATAGGGTGGCGCTTCGGGCCACCCAGTTGGGGGGGAGGTAATCGTGAAGATCCCGGCGGACCGCCCACCCCTCTGGCGGCATCCCGTCCCTTTGACCGTTATTTTTGCATGTACTCTCGCTTGAACGCCTCGGCCTCTTCGAGGGTGCGTTCCGCGTCTTTCATCTTCTTGAGCTTGTCCGTGACGAGTTCCACGCGGGCGTAGACGAAATCGCGAATCGCCGCGCGCACGGCCTCCGACCGGCTCGGGAAGTCGTCGACTTGCACGAGGAAGTCGAGCGCCTTCAGGTAGCGCCCGGGCAGGCGCAACGTGATCTTTTCTTTGTCAGCATCCCGCATTTCATCGCCCCACCGCGTACGTCAAACAGACCTCGTTTGACAGACGGTAGTCGGACGCAATACCCTCACGCTATTTAATGATTCCTGGAATCGGATCACGGGAAAGAACTCCGCTTCGCGTGGAACGCTCGACGCTGCGCGTCCGACGCGGATCGGACCGGGCGGACCCGGAGACCGAGCGACGAATCGTTTATCGGGACCGCACACCTTCGTCGCGCGCGTGGTCGACGCACCCGCCGACGTCTTCCTGTTGCCCGGCCCCGTGAAAATGGACCCCCGGGTGCTCCAGGCGATGAGCGCCCCCGCGATGAACCACCGCGGCCCCGAGTTCCGCACTGACGTTCGAGTGGGGCTCCGCGGTCGATCCGACCCAAGTGGCCGCGGCCCTCGACGCGGAGGCGTTCAAGGCAGTGACGGTGTGCTGGAACGAGACCTCCACCGGCCTTACGAATCCGATCGCGGAGATCGCGAAGGTCGTGAAGGCCCGCGACGCGTTCCTCATCGTTGACGGGATTACGGCGGTCGCCGGCCTGGAGAACCGGATGGAGGCCTGGGGGATCGACGCGCTCGTGATGGGCTCGCAGAAATGCCTCGCGGCCCCGCCGGGCCTCAGCGCCGTGGCTCTCTCGAAGCGGGCATACGAGTCCTTGCATACCGACACCTCGTTCTACACGAACCTCAAAGCCCATGTCGACGCGCTCGCGAAACAGGACACGCCGTTCACGCCCGCGGTCCCTCTGCTCCTCGCGTT
>VBME01000124.1 GCA_005878995.1 Methanobacteriota archaeon
CGTTTCTCCGGCAAGGCCTCGCGGACGAACTGAAGGTCTTCGTAAGCAGCCAGATCCTCGGAGGACGGTCCGCGCCTACGCTCGCGGGAGGGGAAGGGGTTACGTCGGTGGCGGACTCGACTCGGTTGCGACTCGATCGGACAAGGCGCCTCGGGGATGGGGTCCTGTTGGAGTACTCGGCGATGCGGTGAAGCTCCTGTGCGACCACATGCTCGGCAGCCTTGCGCGGTGGCTCCGCTTCATGGGGTACGACACGGCATATCCCCCACCCGGGCCTGACCGCGAGCTCGTCGACTGCGCGCGCCGGGAAGGGCGGATCCTGCTGACGCGCGACAAGGAGCTCGCTGCGCGCGTAGCCGGCGCGGTCCAAGTCCGGAGTGACGACCTCGAGGAGCAAATTCGGGAGGTGGCCGCCGTCCTCCGGTTGCGCCTCGTGGACCCGCTCTCTCGGTGCTCGCTCTGCAATGAAATCCTGAGCCCCGTTCCGGTTGACGACGTGAAAGGCTTCGTCCCGGAGGGGGTCCGGTCTCGCCACCACGAGTTCTGGCGCTGCCCCTCTTGCAAGCGCGTCTATTGGCAAGGGAGTCACTGGGACAAAATGGTGGAGCGGTTGAACCACCTGGATCTCCCGCGCACTCCCTAGCGGTCCGCGAGATCGTTCCTCGGTTCGAGAGAAACGCTCATATGGCGAATCGAAAATGGGGTGGGGGTCTAGCGGATGAGTGGCTCCCTCGTCCTCGAGGACGGAACGGCCGTCCGGGGGGCGTTTTTTGGGGCGCGGAGGAAGGTCTTCGGCGAGCTCGTCTTCAACACGAACATGACGGGCTACACGGAAGCGCTCACGGATCCGTCGTACCGGGGCCAGATTCTCATGATGACGTATCCGTTGATCGGGAACTATGGCGTCGATCCGGCGACGATGGAGTCCGGGACCATCCAGCCGACCGGGTTCGTTGTGAAAGAGGCATGTACGATGCCGAGCCATCCGAAGAGTTCGTTCGGACTCTCGGAATTTCTGGGGCAACACAAGACTCCGGCGATCGAGGGGGTCGATACACGGGCGCTTACGATCAAGATTCGTTCAACGGGCACGATGAAGGCGGCCCTAGTTCCCGCAAGTGCCGACATCGACGCGGTGACGAAGGAGGTACGAAAACGGCCGCATCCGGAGACACGGAACCTGGTCGCCGAAGTGAGCTGCCGCGAGGTCGAACGTTATCCCGGTGCGGGGAAGCGGACGATCGTCATCGTGGATTGCGGGGTGAAGCGCAACATCATCCGGGAGGCGCAACGTTACGCGGACGTGGCCCGGGTCCCATACGATACAACGGCCGATGAGATCCTCGCCCTCAAACCGGACGGCGTGATCCTGTCCAACGGCCCGGGAGATCCCGCCCATCCGGACCTCCTCGGCACTTCCGTGAAGACCGCCCGCGAGCTGGTCGGGCGCGTGCCCATCCTGGGAATTTGCTTGGGCCATCAGCTCTTGGCCCTCGCGTTCGGCGGGAAGACGTTCAAGCTGAAGTTCGGGCACCGCGGTGGGAACCAGCCCGTCAAGGATCTCCGCACCGGGCGCGTCCATATCACGTCGCAGAACCACGGCTTCGCGGTCGATGCGGACTCTCTGCCCGCGTCGGAATTCGAGGTGACCCATGTGAACCTCAACGACGGGACCGTAGAGGGGATGGCCCACCGTCGGCTGCCGGTGTTCGCGGTCCAATACCACCCGGAGGCCCACCCCGGGCCTTGGGACAACGAGTACATCTTCCGAGACTTCGTCGCGGAGATGAAGGGGGCGTAGGGATGGGCGCGGGGGGTGCGGGCGATACCCCGGCGCGGGGACGTTAAGACCGCGATGGTGATCGGCTCAGGCCCGATCGTGATCGGACAGGCCGCGGAGTTCGACTACTCGGGCACCCAGGCGTGCCGATCCCTTCGGGAGGAGGGCGTGCGGGTCGTCCTCGTGAACAGCAACCCGGCGACGATCCAGACGGACCCGGATACGGCGGACGCCGTGTACGTGGAGCCGCTCACGGTTGAGTTCCTCGAGAAGGTGATTGCCAAGGAGAGGCCGCAGGGGATTCTGAGCGGGATGGGCGGGCAGACCGCCCTCAACTTGTGCAGCGAGCTCGCGGACGCCGGGATCCTGCAGCGCCACGGCGTCGAGTTGCTCGGCACGAAACTCGAGGCGATTGCCGCGGGCGAGAACCGAGAGCGTTTCGCGTCCCTGATGCGCTCGATCGGCGAACCGATTCCGCGGAGCCGCGCGGTCTCGGATTCCGAGGCGGCCCGCGCGTTCGTCGAGGAGATGGGCTACCCCGTGATCGTCCGCGCCGCGTACACGTTGGGCGGCAGCGGGAGCGGGGTCGCGCATTCCCCCGACGAGCTGGACCGGATTGTCGCGCTCGGCCTTGCCTATTCACGGATCAAGCAAGTCCTGGTTGAGGAGTCCGTCCTCGGCTGGAAGGAATTCGAGTACGAGGTCATGCGGGACGCTGCGGACAACTGCATCACCATCTGCAGTATGGAAAACCTCGATCCGATGGGGGTCCACACGGGCGAATCGATCGTCGTCGCGCCGGCCCAGACGCTCAGCGACTCCGACCACCAGACGTTGCGATCCGCCGCGCTCCGGATCATCCGGGCCCTCGGCGTGGAAGGGGGCTGCAACATCCAGTTCGCGGTCCACCCGAAGACCGGCGAGTATCGGGTCATCGAGGTCAACCCTCGGGTTTCTCGGTCGTCCGCTCTTGCGTCGAAGGCGACCGGTTATCCGATCGCCCGGATCGCCGCGAAGATTGCGGTCGGTTTGCGGCTCGACGAGATTCCCAATCCCGTGACCGGCAAGACGCTGGCCTCGTTCGAGCCGACCCTGGACTACGTCGTCACGAAGATCCCTCGGTGGCCGTTCGACAAGTTCCCGACCGTAGACCGCCGGATTGGGACCTCGATGAAAAGCACGGGAGAGGTCATGGCCATCGGGCGCACGTTCGAGGAATCCCTCCTGAAGGCGGTCCGGTCGCTCGAAATCGATCGAGTCGGCTTGGAGGCGGGCCCATGGTCGGACGACGAGATTGTTCGCGAACTCCAGGAGCCGACGGACCAACGGTTGTTCGCGATCGCCGAGGCCCTCCGGCGGGGCTTTGCGCCCGAGAAAATCGCGGTGTTGACGGCTTGGGATCCCTTTTTTATCGAGAAGATTCGGCATCTCGTTGACTTGGAGTCGCGCCTCCGCGGTTCGCGACGGGGTCGCGGCCTCCTCGCGGAAGCGAAGCGCCTGGGCCTCTCGGACGAGTCCATCGCGAGTCTGACGGGGGTGGCCGAAGAGACGATTCGTCGAACGCGACCGCGCGTCGCCTACAAGATGGTCGACACATGTGGAGGGGAATTCGAGGCGCGGACTCCGTACTTCTACTCGACCTATGAGACGAGCGACGAGGCCCCGCGGTTGAAGGGGCGGAAGGTCCTCATCGTGGGCAGCGGACCGATTCGAATCGGCCAGGGGGTCGAGTTCGACTATTGCTGCGTCCAGGGAATCTTGGCCCTGCGAGAAGCCGGCGTGGCCGCGATCATCGCGAACAACAACCCGGAGACGGTCTCGACCGACTTCGACATCTCGACGCGCCTCTATTTCGAGCCCCTCCTGCTCGAAGACGTGCTCAATATCATCGAGGAAGAGAGACCGGACGGGGTCATCCTTCAGTTCGGCGGGCAGACCTCGATTAACCTCGCGATCCCACTCGCACGGGCCCTATCGCGTAGGCGATCCCGGACTCGGATCCTCGGCACCCCGCCCGCATCGATCGACCTCGCGGAGGACCGTCGGAAGTTCTCGGCGATGATCGGCCGCCTGGGGATTCGGCAGCCCGAGGCCGCCTCCGGATACAGCTTCGACGACGTCCGGGATGTCGCCGCTCGCATTGGATATCCGGTCCTCGTCCGCCCATCGTATGTCCTCGGCGGTCGAGGGATGGAGATTGTGCACAGCGAGGAGGAGCTCGCTCGCTTCATGGAGACGGCGGTCCGCGTCTCGAAGGACCATCCAGTCCTCGTGGACCGGTACCTCGCGCACGCGACGGAAATCGACGTGGATGTCGTGGCGGATGGCCGAGACGCTTACATTGGCGGGATCCAGGAGCACATCGAGGAGGCTGGGATTCACTCCGGAGACGCGGCGTGCGTCCTGCCGGCCCAGACCCTGCCCGAATCCATTCTAGAGGAGATTCGTGCGCTCACGCGAAAACTTTGTCAGGCTCTCAAGATCGTTGGCCTGATGAACCTCCAGCTCGCAGTCCAGGGCGACGTCGTCTACGTCCTCGAAGCGAATCCCCGCGCGAGCCGCACCGTCCCGTACGTGTCGAAAGCGATCGGCGTCTCCCTCGCGAAAGTCGCGACGAAGGTGATGCTCGGGCAATCGCTTCGCAGCATGGGGCTCGTCGGCGAGGCAAAGCTCGACCACGTCGCCGTGAAGGCGCCTGTGTTCCCGTTCCAACGACTCCCGGGCGTCGACGCGATCCTCGGACCGGAGATGAAGAGCACCGGCGAGGTCATGGGGATCGACCGGTCCCTCGGGCGAGCATACTACAAGGCGATGGTCGCCGCCGGGAACTCGCTGCCCCGCGCCGGCGCGGTGTACCTGACGGTCCGGGATGAGGACAAACCAGCCATCTTGCCGGTTGCGGAGAGACTCGCGCGGACCGGTCTTCGGATCTTTGCGACTCGAGGAACCGCGCAGTTCCTGCGGGAGCACGGCGTCGACGCGACGACCGTGTATCGAATTAGCGAGAATCAGTCGCCGGACGCGCTCGGGTTGATGCGGCACGGGGAAATTCGTTTGGTCATCAACACGCCAACGAACTCGAGCGGGGCCCGTCGGGACGGCTACATGATGCGCCGACTCGCCGTGGACCTCAACATCCCGTTCATCGCGACGGTCCAGGCGGCC
>VBME01000125.1 GCA_005878995.1 Methanobacteriota archaeon
CGGGCGCGATCCGAGAGCGCCGCCCTCGCCCCGTCCCGCAATCCTCGAAGCCACTCGCGGAGCACGCCCCAGTTCTTGTCTTTTACATTGTCATAGACGAGGAGCGTCGTCGTGTGGATCCAGTGAGGGAACACGCGGACAACGAAACGACGGAACGTCGCGTGGCGCCGCATGAAGATGAAGAAATTTCGGGTGTCCCAGTAGATCGCGAACGGGCTGCCGAGCGGGGCCGTCGCGCCGGATTGATGGGCCACACGGACTCCGGGGACGTGGCGGAGCACCCAGCCGGATTTCTTGAGCCGGGCGAACAAGTCGCGGTCTTCCCAGAAGCAGAAGTAGAACTCGTCGAAGAGGCCGACTTCGTCGAGGGCCTCGCGGCGGAACATCGGAGCGGACCCCGTGAGTTCGTGATCCCCGTACGCATCGGGGCCTCCCTCCATCCGGACTTTCCCGTAGTTGACGTAATCGACCATGCGGGGATCCACCCCCGCCACTGTGGGATTTGCCTCGATGGCGGCCACGAGAACATCCAGCAAGTGGGAGTCGACCACCTTCGTGTCGTTGTTCAAGACAAGGATGTAGTCGCCGCGCGATTCACGAATCCCCCCGTTGCACCCCGCCGCGTAGCCCACATTCACCTCGTTCCGGATCACGCGGACCCACGGGAACTCCTGCCGGACCGACTCGGCCGTGCCGTCGGCGGAGCCGTTGTCCACCAAGAGGGTCTCGAAATTCGGGTACGTGAGATGCTCGACGGATTCGAGGCAGCGTCGCGTGTAGTCGAGGCGGTTGAATGCCGGGATCACGATCGACACGCGGGGCACGGGACTTCCAGCGTTTCCGATCCTCCGTGGGTCACGGCCGCGGACCTCGCCCGGGCCGGAGGAATCCACCGTGTCTTCGCCACGTCCGTGACTTCTTATAAGCGTTAATCCACAGTCTGCGGCAATTGTACACAAGTGAGTACCGTTCAGTTCTAGCCTTGTCCAAACGCGACCGCCTCCTCCGGAAGCGCATCCGTCAGGAAGGGCGCGAGCGTCCGAGACGAGCCGGCTTCGTCAGCTACCCAGGCGAATCGCTCCGGCAATAGACCATCCGTGACAAATCTCTATGTGGGATGCCGATCTTGACTCGGCGGATGCACCCGTTCCGGGGAGTTGGCACCGAGAAGTCATGGCGTTCGGATCCGGCGAGAGTCGGACGAACCCCGTCGGGGGATTCTCCCGACATGAGCGCGGACGAACTCTCGCTCCCCTAGACCTGAGGTGCTGTTTCACAAACAGAAATCAACCGCGATAGGCGAGGTGCAGCGGCCAAATAGCCTGCCTCAACCTCCGGACGCCCGGAAGTGGGCGACGGAAGGGCCTGAGATCGGGCCACGGTCGCGCCGCTGCGTTCTCCAACGGGGAATCTGCCTTGACCGATTTCAATCCTCACGAGCGCAACCGGGACGCCCGCCACGGGATGGTCCTCGACCCCGACCGCGATCCGAAATCCGCTCGCCTTGCCATCGGAATCGTCGTCGTCGCGCTGGCTCTGTTCCTCGTTGCCTCGTCCATGCCTTCCGTCGGATCCATCGTTGGCCCGGACGCGCTCACCCTCACAATCCTGTCCAAGCGAACGGGACCGAACGAAGCGAGCGCCCTCGGAACCGTCGAGAACACGCCGACTCCCGGTGGGAACCTCGTCGAACTCCTCGTGAACGGCGCGGTCGTGCGCAGCACGACGTCCTACGGAAGCGGGGAGTACTGGTTCACGAAGGTGCCGGTGTCCGACGGTGCAACGATCCAGACGAGGGTCGGATCGATCTACTCCGCCTCGGAGCCCGTCCCGGCGTACGTGGCTCAGCCGGTGGGACTGCCTGGGTTCATCTACGCCCAGGGGACGCACCTGATGAAGGACGGACAGCCGATCATCTTGTTCGGCATCAACGAGGCGACCGCGTTCTCCTGGGCCATCGTCGCCTCGGCGACGCCCGACCCCACGGTCTGGGGCCTGAACAACGTCTTCCCGAACGGACCCGGCTCGAAGATTCCGAACGTCGCGAACGCGGATCAGTTCTGGCGCGAATACTTCCGCTACATCCTTCACAACCGCCCGGTGGGGGACCCGAACAATCCGCCCGTGACGCTCCTCCGAATTTGGATCGTGGACAACAACTGGCAGATGGAGATGACGTACAACTACTGGAAAGCGAACCCGGCGGGGTTCTGGAACCTCTTCGATCGGATGGTCTACTGGGCAGCCCGATCCAACACGTACCTCGTGCCGATCCTCGGCCAGAACGCGATCCCTCCGAACAACCTGATGTACGACACGACGAACCCGTTGTACCTGCACAACCTGGAATTGACCCGGGCCATCGTCCAGCGGTACGACGGCTCGCCGACGATCGCGATGTGGGATCTGTGGAACGAGGCCGACTCCTACTGGAGTCAGATCGGGGACATCAACACCTTCCGGACGTGGGTCGGTCATCTCATCTCCGACGTGGAGCCGTACAGCCCCCACCACCTGATCACGGTCGGCTCCGCGAACAACCAGTTCATCGCGGGCTCCCCCGGCTGGGGGTGGCGGCTCTACTTCGACTTCAACGACATCCCGGGCCTCCAGGTCGCGAACCAGCACATGTACGAACCGTACATCGACCAGACGTACATCGACATCAACAGCGATTGGAACGACGCGCTGGGAACGCCGCACTTCCAGTCCGAATACGGCTATTGGCAGTGCCCGAGCCCGGTCGGAAATCCGCTGTGCTACGGCTACTGGCCGTACTACACGGAGCGGCGCATGACCCGAGGCGTCGGCGCCCTCGCCCCGATGGTCTTCCTGGACAACGGGAAGGGGGCGTACTACGACTACCCGTACACCGGCACGCTCCCGTCGTATCCGCCCGTAGCGTCGTTCGTGTTCTCCCCCGCGAACCCGATTGCGGGCAACGCGGTTTCGTTCGACGGGAGCGCCTCCTACAACGATGCGGGTCCTCCCGTCGCGACCTATCAATGGAACTTCGGGGACGGCGGAACCGGCAGCGGGAAGACGATTCCACATACGTATGCCTCAGGAGGTAACTTCACCGCGACCCTGACGGTCACGGACACCTCGGGTGGTAGCGGCACGTCCTCTCAGACCGTTCCGGTCCAATCCTCCTCTCCGGGCCCGGACACGACGCCCCCGGCACGCACGACGGATCTGCGGGCGACCGGCACGGGCTACGATTACGCGGTCCTCGCGTGGACGGCCCCGGGCGATGATGGGAACGTGGGAACCGCAACGACGTACTCGGTTCGCTTCAGCACGACGGGGCCCCTCACCGATTCGAATTTCCTGACCGGGACCGCGGTGCCGGTTCCCGCGCCGCACCCAGCGGGATCCAAGGAGACGCTCAACGTGACCGGGCTCGCCCAGGGAACCACCTACTGGTTCGGGCTCCGCACGGCGGACGAGGTCCCGAACTGGTCTCCCGTCTCCACGAACGCGAACGTGACCACGAAGTCGACCCAGGTCAGCGTGGTCAGCCCGGCCGCGGGGGCGATCCTTCCGACCGCTTCCGTCCTCCTGAAATGGAGCGTCTCGTCGCCGGCGCCGAATTCGACCCAGGTTCAGATTGACAATGGGCCCTGGATTGACGCGGGCACGGGGACATCCTACCTCTTCACCGGGGTCGCGGATGGGCCACGCGCCTTGCGGGTGCACGTCATGTTTGGCTCGACGGGGCTCTACGCTTCGACGAACGCCCTCGTGGACACGCAAAGTCCGGCCGTCACGATCCTTAGCCCACGGAGCGGCGATATCCTGCAGAGCTCCACGATCATCGTCGACTGGACCGCCACGGATTCGGGCTCCGGAATCACCGCGGTTGCCGTCCGGCAAGACACCCAGCCATATCAGGTCGTCCAAGGGAACTCCACGACCTTCCGCAATGTCGTCGCGGGATCCCACACGTTCTCCGTGCAAGGGACGGACAACGCGGGCCACATTGCAGAGGCCAGCGTGGTCGTCACAATCACCGCGGTCGGAGGCAGCGGGCCGACCGTCTCCTCGGTTGTGTTCCAGTCCGAGACGAAGAGCATCGACCTCACGTTCAGCGAACCGATGAACGAGACGTCGGTGGAGAACTCGATCGGGATCGCCCCGACGGTCTCGTACTCGCTCGCTTGGGTCAACGCCTCGTACCTGCGGATCGTCGTGGTGGGACCGATGGAACAAGGGACCCTCTACCAGGTCACGATCCAGAACTCCGCCCAGGGCACGGGCGGGAACCGGATGGCGTCCGCGTACGCGTTCTG
>VBME01000126.1 GCA_005878995.1 Methanobacteriota archaeon
TCCCCTCGACGGCGGCTACATTTTCAAGGACGGAATCGAGTCGCTCGTGTCCCGCTTTCGGAAGGGCATGCCGGTCGAGGCGAGGGACCGCATCGTCCGCGGTTTGAGTTACACCTTCGCGTTCCTGATCCTCGCCTTGGTCCTCTGGCAGCTCATCGGCCCGAGGATTTGAGCTTTCAGGCGCGGGCTTCGGAGGCGACGAGCCCGATGACCCCGCTGACGATCGCGAGGATGCCGCCCGTGAAGTTCAATCCCAGGATCAGCGTGACGATTCCGAGCAGGATGTTCACAATCCCGCCCGAACTGTACTTGCCACGGTAGATGAGGAGGCTCCCCACAAGGATGGCGATTCCGAGGAGGGCCGCGATGGCCACGTTGATCGCGCGCTCGAGGTTGAACTGGCCTCCTTGGGCCGCGGTCAGCACGTTGACGAGGATCAGCAGTCCACCAATCAATCCGATGAGGACCGCGAGGAGGGCGAGAATCCGTTTCTCCGCCATGCCTACCGGAAGACGCGGATTATCCTTCAGCCTTTCTCCAAGCCGCCCAACGCCCAGATGCCTCCTGGATCCCCTCGAAACTCGTCCTCGCCCCACCGCATCCGGAGGGCACGGAAGACCTCGCTGAGACGGTGCGCCCGGACGAAATCTAAGAGGGCTTTATTGCGAGACGGTCCACTGAAGGCGACCTCCGATGTGCCCGTGGCTTGGATCAGAGCGTTGAAAAGGTGTTCCGCGGCATCCTTCGAGGTCGGCTCGACGACCCACGGTCCGATTTCACACGAGGTCTCGCTCGCCGCCCCGACGATAAACCCGCGATGGTCGTCTGCACGGTCTGCAATGAGGAACGTGTTCGCGAATTCCTTTGCAAGCCTCGCGATGAGCGCGCGACGATCCGAGCCGAAATAGGTTCCATCCATTCGCACGAGTCCTTCCAGGTCCTCGGGGTGTATCGGTCGTACGCCGGAGTGGCCCGCCTCCGCCTTCGCCACTCCGTGCCACCGAACTACCTCGTACTCCGCTTGGAATCCGAGCCGTTCGTAGAACCGGACTGCGTTCAGGTAGGCGTACAGCCGTACGGTCCTCACGCCGATTTCTTGGAGGTACCGGAGGGCGGCCTCCATCATCTGCTGGCCAACGCCCTTCCCGCGAAGATCCGGCGCCACGATGACGGCACCCAGAAACGCGAGGGGGCCGTACGTCGTCGTGGTCAGGACCCCGACAACCCGGCCGCGGAGCTCGGCGGCGAAGCATCCCTCCGGCGAGAGGTCGAGCAGCCGCCGGAAGTCTGCGGCGGTGTACCCCCAGGCCTCGAGGTCCGTCAGGGCGATGGCCGCGGGGATGTCTCGCTCCTCGAGTCTCCGGACGCGCGTGCCTTCCATAGCTTCACCCGCTGCTCGAGCTCCTCGATCTCGTCGCACTCGTGGAACCCGTACGTCACGTATCGCTTCTCCTTGCGGAGGTGCTTGTACATGCACGGACCGTACTCGTCGTCTTCCTGCCCGTACCACTTGTCGCAGTCCTTGCAAAGGTGGTGGGACGGCAGTTGGTCCTGGAGCGTCTGCGCCGACGCCAACCTAGCCGCCTCCGGTCGAACCGCGAGGGCGGGTCGGCCCGTTCACGCCGTGGCGCCGACGAACCCAACGAGACCTGCCGCGATGACGAGGATGCCCGGGAGGCCCATGCCCGCGATTACCATGATCGCTCCGATGACGGCGCAGAAGATCGCCGCCGCGTTCATCCGGGCGCGGGGGAACAGGAGAGCCTGGGAACGTCGATAGATCCGCCGACCGACAATGATCGCCCCGATGCCCAAGATGGCCTGAAGGGCTCGAAGCAGCGTGGAGGCGCTCGACTCCAGGGCGGCGAGGACTGCCAAGACGCCACCCGCGAGCGCGAGCAGGAATGCCCCGAGCCCCAGAGAACGCCGCAGGCTCGCGGCCCGTCCGAAGATGCGCGCGAACATGTCGCGATGCTAGTGGCGAGGGGTATTTGCAACTTGTGTCGCGGCCTGGAGAAGACGGGTTCACATGCCCCAAAAAGGGTCCTCCTTGCGTTTGATTGTGCACACCTCGTTGAGCGCCTCCTGCTCGTCATGGGTCAGAACCGTGCTGTCGCGGAGCGCGCGGGCGTCCGCCTCGGGGAGATCGACATACAAAACGTCCCCACCGTTGATCTGCCGACCGATCGTGATTCCGTCGACCGAGATCGCGACCTCTTGGCCTTGGTTCGCCCCGTCCAGGCTTTTCTCCCCGCTCCGGATCGCCTTGATGCGGCCGAGGGCACGACCGTCCTCGCGCATGATTGCCTCGCCCGTGCGAATCCGTCCGGCGAGGACGCGCACGCCGAAGATCGCGGGTTTCGAGGTCCGGAAGACGTAGTCCCCGAGGAACAAGAGCTTCGCCGGATACGCGATTTCTTTGCGGCTCGCCTCCGCCAGCTGCCGCTTGCGCTCGTCCCGCCACGTTTGGTAGTCTTCGATGAGCCGGTAGATCACATCGTTCTCGAACAACTTCAGGTCCTTGTGTTCTCGCAGCGCCGACTTCGCGTCCGGCAAGATTTCCAGGTTGAAGGCGAGGATCGCTCGGTGGAGGGGATCTCTCACGGTCGCCGCGTCCGTGACATCCCGGCGGGAGACGGGGCCGATTCGCGCGAATTTGATCGAGATCTCGGCCTGCTTGCATTCGTACGCGAGACCTTCGAGGGAACCGATCGCATCGGCCTTCACGAGGATGCCGTCTTCCTGCGTCTCGACATGGACCTGCGATTCCTTCGCGATCTCCTCGACGACCGCCGCGAGATTCCCTTTTGCCGCGCGAACCGGAGCCCCCGCAACCGCCTTTTCAAGCCCACTCCCGACGATCTTGACGCCTGCGGCGGCAGAAACGCTCCGCACGGAGTCGAACCGCTCCTGCGGGTCCCGAATCTCGTCCAGCGGCTTGGGTCGGAGGAGCGCCTTCACCTTCGTCGTGCCGGGCTGGGCGGCGGTCCCGAAGACGATCGTGTCTCCTTTCGAGAGGGCGCCTTCGTACATGATCGCGTCGAGCGTGATCCCGAGGCCTTTCTCGTCCTTCACTTCGAGGATCGTGCCCACCGCGGGCCCTTCGGCCGTCGCGAGCTGTTCTTCCAGGAATCGTTGCGCGAGACCGATCAAGGTCAACAGCAAGTCGGGGATGCCTTCGCCGAACTTCGCGCTCACCGGGATGACCGCGAGATTCGTGGTGAAGTCCGCGATCCGATCGTACCGGTCCGCAGAGAACCCGTGTTCGTACAGGCGTCCCACGAGCGCGTACATCCGGCGATCGAGTTCCTCCCGAGCGGAATCCGGTTGGTCTTCGTAAGAACGGACGAAAGGTTGGCCTTCGTGCTTTCGCCAGCCCGGGACGAGGTCGATCTTGTTTGCCGCGACGACGAACGGGGTCTTGTATCGCTTCAGGATGTTCAAGCTCTCGATCGTCTGCGGCCGGAACCCCTCATTGATATCGATGACCAAGACCGCCAAGTCGGCCAATGCACCGCCTCGGGCTCGCAACGTCGCAAACGCGACGTGGCCAGGCGTGTCGATGAAAAGGAGACCGGGAATCCGGAACGAGCGACCTTTTACGAGATCGCCGCACATCTCGAGGATTGCCGCGAGCGGGACTTCGGTGGCCCCGATGTGCTGCGTGATTCCGCCGGCCTCGCGGCCCGCGACGCGGGTGCCGCGAATTCGATCGAGGAGGGTCGTCTTCCCATGGTCGACGTGTCCCAGGACGGACACGATCGGCTGCCGAATCGACGCCATCGTTGGCGCATCAAGAAATCAACGCTATTAGAAGGTTGTCCCCTCTGGGGAACGACGCGGCTCACTCGTGCAACCACGCCTCGTCGATCCGCGCGTATGCGTGGATTTCGTCCGGTTTGAAGAACAGTGAAATCTCGCGCTTCGCGCTCTCGACCGAATCGGACCCGTGAATCACGTTCCGGCCGATCGTCAGCGCCAGGTCCCCGCGAATGGTTCCCGGCTCGGCCTCAGCCGAGTTCGTCTTGCCCATCATCCTGCGAACCGCGGTGACGGCGCCGTCTCCTTCCAGGACCATCGCGACGACGGGGCCCGCCGCGACGTACGACATCAGCGGCTCGAAGAACACTTTCCCTTTGTGTTCCGCATAGTACGTCTCGGCCAGAGATCGGGTCACGCGGACGAGTCTCATCGCGGCGATCTTGAGTCCGCGCCGCTCGAACCGCGAGACGATTTCGCCGATCAGTCCGCGTTGCACCGCGTCCGGCTTCAGGAGGACGAAGGTGCGTTCGGCCATCAGCTCCCCTTCTTGGCCTTCTTCGCGGTGGGAGCGGGCGCCTCCTCCTCTTCTCTCTCCCGCTTCCGCCCCTTCACCTGTTGCCACTGCCCGTCGAGCCACGACTTGAACACGCGGCGGCCCTCGGGGGAGTCTTTCCACGCGAGGAACTCCGCCTTCTCCACATGCGTGACGGGCTTTGCGCCGTGTTTCTTCTTCGTCCATCCGAGGATCGAGGTGCGGAACGTATCGCCCGAGACGAAGTCCGAGAAGTACCGCTCGAGATTCCCACGGGAG
>VBME01000127.1 GCA_005878995.1 Methanobacteriota archaeon
TGCGCGATCTTCAGCACTTCGTCCCGCGTCACGCTCATGCGCTCTCCCAGTCCCGCTCGAGGCCCGCGTAGGCGACGAGCAGCTGCTTCGTGCCGATCTCCTGGTCGTCGAATTCGACGGTGACCTTCAGACTGCGGCCGGCGCCCGACACGGCGCGCACCACGCCGCTGCCGAACTTCCGGTGCCGGACCCGCTCCCCCGGGGCGTAGCGCGGCGTGTCCTGCGACGCCGCCTCCGCTTCCCACGCGGGCTCTTCGGGCTCGAGCGGCACCCGCCGCGCGCGCGCCGCCCGCTTGGCGAACGCGGCGGCCCGATCCCACCGGGGCGTCGTGGTCCGCTCCTCCACGACCGTCGCCGGCACAGCCTCGAGGAACCGCGACGGCTCGGCCAGCTCGAGGCGACCGTTGCGGTACCGTGTGCGCGCCCATGAGAGATACAATTTTTCGCGCGCCCGCGTGAGACCCACGTAGCACAGCCGCCGCTCCTCCTCGAGCCCGCCCGGCTCGCCTGCCGCCCGGCCGAGCGGGAACAGACCGTCTTCGAGTCCGGCGAGCGCGACCACCGGCCACTCGAGCCCCTTCGCCATGTGGACCGTCATCAGCGTCACGCCGTTCGGGACCCCGCTGCCGCGGTCGTCGGCAGGCGTGACCAGCGCGACCTGCGTGAGATAGCGCTGGAGCAGAGTCGTCCCCTCCCCCCTTCCCCCTTCCCCGGCCTCATCACCGTCGGTGGCTGCCTCCTCCGCCCATTCGGCGGCCCCGGCCACGAGCTCGCGCACGTTGTCCAACCGCTCGATCCCCTCCGCCCCCTCCTCGGCCAGGTACGGCTCGTAGCCAACGACGTCGATCACCGCCTCCAGTACCGTCGCGGGGTCCGATTCGCCGAAGCGCGCACGCAGCTCCTCCACCAGCCGCGCCACGCCCGCGAGCGCTTCCCGCACGTTGGGCCGCAGATCGGGCACCCGCTCGGCCATGGCGACGGCCGCGAGCAGCGGCTTGCCCCACCGGGCCGCGGTGCGGATCAGCTGGGCGAGCGACGCCTCCCCGATCCCGCGCCGGGGGACGTTCACGATCCTGAGGAAGGCCTCGTCGTCCGCCGGGTTCGCCACGAGCCGCAAGTACGCGAGCAGGTCCTTCACCTCGCGCCGCTCGTAGAAGCTGACAGCGCCCACCAGGCGGTAGGGGATGCCGCGGCGGCGGAACGCCTCCTCCAGCGCCCGCGACTGGGCGTTGGTGCGATACAGGATTGCCATCCCCTCGTGGGGGACCTCCGTCTCCGCGGTTCGCCGCGCGAGCTCTTCGGCGAGCCACTCGGCCTCGTCCCGCTCGTCGGCGGCGGTGAGCAGGGTGACGGGCTCGCCGCCCTGCTTCGCGGTGAACAGGGTCTTGCCGAGCCGCTGCGCGTTCCCGGCGATCACGCCGTTCGCGGCGTCGAGGATCACCTGGGTCGAGCGGTAGTTTTGCTCCAGCTTGATCAGGGTCGTGCCGGGGAAGTCCTGCTGGAAGGCGAGCATGTGGCGCACGTCGGCGCCGCGCCAGCCGTAGATCGCCTGGTCGTCGTCGCCCACCACGCAGAGGTTGCGGTGCGGGGCGGCGAGCAGCTTCACCAGCCGGTACTGAGCGGAGTTCGTGTCCTGAAACTCGTCCACCAGCACGTGGTCGAACCGGTGCTGCCAGTAGGCGAGGCGATCCGGGTGCTCGCGGAACAGCTGCAGCGGATGCAGCAGCAGATCGTCGAAGTCCATCGCGTTGGCCTGCTTGAGCGCGGGGCCGAGGGCAGCGTACACCTCGGCCGCGGCCCGCACCAGCGGACCGTCGGCGGTGACGGCGAACTCCTCGGGCTCGATCATCCGGTTCTTGGCGCCGGAGATCAGGGCGTGGATGGCGCGGGGTGGATTGGCCTTGGGCGACAGGCCCCGCTGCTCCAGCAGGCGTTTGATGAAGGATTCGGAGTCGTCCGCGTCATAGATCGTGAAGTTGGACCCGAAGCCGAGCTGGGCAGCCTCGCGCCGCAGCAGACGGGCCGAGAGCGCGTGGAAGGTCCCGATCCACAATCCCCGGGGATCGGCCCCGAGCAGCGCGGCGACGCGGGCGCGCATCTCGCCGGCGGCCTTGTTGGTGAAGGTGACCGCGAAGATCCGCTGCGGCTCCACCCCGCGGTCCCGGATCAGGTGGGCGATGCGCGCCGTCAGCACGCGCGTCTTCCCCGAACCCGCGCCTGCGAGCACGAGCAGCGGGCCGCCGGGATGGCGCACGGCGGCGTCCTGGGGGGGGTTGAGGGCCAGCGTCACGGCGTCGGCACGATCGGAAACTCGAGCACGAACTCACTCCCTCCCCCCGCGGCGACCGGGTGGTACTGGATGCGGCCGTGGTGCTGCTGCTCCACGATGCGGCGCGCGAGCGCCAGGCCGATCCCCCACCCTCCGGGCTTGGTGGAGACGCCCGGCTCGAACAGCTGCGTCCGCACGGCCGCCGGCACGCCGGGGCCGTCGTCGCGCACCCGCACCCGCGCGATGTGGTCTTGCGCCTCCACCCGCACCTCGATCCGCCCGCCGCGCCCGCTCAGCGCGTCGATGGCGTTCTTCACGAGCGCCTCCACCGCCCACTCGATCAGGACGGGGTCACCCAGCGCCGTCGGCCCCGGGCCCGTGGCGACGAGCTCCAGCCGGACCGGGCTCGCCAGCGTCGGGAGTCGGGGCCGGAAATAGCTCACGACGCGCTCCGCCACGGCGCCGAGCCCCACCGCCTCCTGCCGCACCGGGCGCCCGATGCGCTCGAACCGCTTGGCCACGCGCTCCAGCCGCTCCGTGTCGGCCTGAAGATGCTCGGCCAGCTCCCCGCCCGTGGTACCCGGATGTTCCCGCAGGTAGGCAATCCATCCCGTCAGGCTCATCAGCGGGGTGCCGAGCTGGTGGGCCGACTCGCGGGCCATGGCCACCCACAGGCGGTCGCGGGTGGCGGCGAGGCGCTGGCGGTAGGCCCAGGCGGCGAGCCACCCGAGGCACAGGAACACGGCGCCCTGCAGCGCGGCGAGCCCGGTGAACCGCATGGCCACAGGGAGCGGGCCGTAGTGGATCGTGCCCACCCCGGGCTGGACGAGCGGCGCGTTCACCGCGTCGAGCCGCGCGATCCAGGCGCGCAGCCTCGTCGTGTCGGCGGGCCCGGTGATCTGGGGCGGCGCGTTGTCCATGGCGGTGACGCGCCCCGCCGTGTCCGTGATGGCGATGGGGATGCCGAGCGCCCGTACGTGCGCGGCGAGATCCAGCAGGGCATCGGTCGCGGCGTCCGGGCGCGGGTCGTTCAGGCCGGCGAACACGCGTCCCAGCAGGCGGCTCGTGTCGCGCGCGTCGTCGCGCAGGTGCCGCGCCACGACCCACGTGTAGCCGACCGTGATGCCGCCGAGCAGCAGCGCGAGCACGACCACCGCGCGGGGGCCCGCCCGGCGGCGCAGGCCCCTATCCATCACCGGGAGGAACCAGACGGTCGGTTCCGAGGTAGGGCACCAGCGCCGCCGGAATGGTGACCGACCCGTCGGCCTGCTGGCGCGTCTCCAACAGGGCGGCGATGGTGCGGGGCAGCGCCACTCCCGACGCGTTGAGGGTGTGGACGAACTCGGGCTTGTCGCCCGGCTTGGGGCGGCAGCGGATGTTGGCGCGGCGCGCCTGGTAATCGGTGAAGCTGCTCGAGCTCGACACCTCGAGCCACTGCCCCACGCCCGGCGCCCACACCTCGAGGTCGTAGGTCTTGGCGCTCGTGAACCCGACGTCTCCCGCGGCGAGCAGGACCACCCGGTAGGGGAGCTCGAGGCGCTGCAGCACCGCCTCGGCATGGCCCGTCATCAACTCGTGCTCGCGCGGCGAGTCGGCCGCCCGCGCGAAGCGCACCAGCTCTACCTTGTCGAACTGGTGCACGCGCAGCAGTCCGCGCGTGTCCTTGCCGTGCGCGCCGGCCTCCCGGCGGAAGCACGGCGTGTACGCCGTGTAGGCGAGCGGCAGCTTCGCCGCGTCGAGTATCTCGTCGCGGTGGAGGTTCGTGAGCGGGACCTCGGCCGTGGGTACGAGGAACAGGTCGTCCGGCGCGGTCTTGTAGACCTCCTCCTCGAACTTGGGGAGCTGCCCGACGCCCTCCATCATCTCGCGCCGTACGACGAAGGGCGGCTCTACTTCGACATAGCCGTGGTCCCGCGTGTGCAGGTCGAGCATGAACTGGACGAGGGCTCGGGCGAGGCGCGCCCCGAGCCCCACGAACAGGGGGAACCCGGAGCCTGAGAGCATCGCGCCGCGCCGCAGGTCCAGGATCCCCAGCCGCTCGGCGATCTCCCAGTGCGGCCGGCCGCCTGCTGGCGCGGGCTCGCTCCAGGTACGCACCACCGCGTTGTGGGACGCGTCGCCGTCCGGCAACTCGGGGAGCGGCAGGTTGGGAACGTAGAGCGCCTTCGCTTCAAGGACGGCCTCGATGTCGCGCA
>VBME01000128.1 GCA_005878995.1 Methanobacteriota archaeon
CCCTTGTCTGTACTGCGGGACACGAAGATGTTGTTGAAGCTGGCACTGGTGCCTTTTTGGATCGACGGTTGCCCGGCGGCATAGATCGCGAAGACGGAGTGGGTCGTTGGGTCCGCGACGAGAGGACCTTGATCGTTGTTGAACGTCGCGTCTCCCGTAATGCGGCCCTGGCCGGGGATGGGGCTCGAGGCAGGCTGCCATGTCAACCCATCGTCATCCGACCGTTGGACATGGATGAGGGTGCTCGAGCCGCTGTCGTGATACGAGATGTAGACGGTCGCCCCGTCGGAGGTGACCCACTGGCGGTCCGCTTGGGTTGTGTCGATCAGCTGAGCCTTGCAGTTCGCGAAGTTGTTCGAAGTGTCCGCGTTCAAACATGTGATCGCGGAGACCCCGAGGCGCGCGGTCGTGAACGGTGGGTTCGGAATCGCCATCAGCGTGCTGAAATGGAGCGTCCCCGTCGAGCCGAAGTCGACATCCGCGTCCTCGCCGCCGATCCCCTTCCCGATCTGCGCGTCCGGCGCGCCTTGGAAGACCGGCGTTTCCCCGAACGGCGCCGTCCACACATTCGTTTGGAACAACCGCCACGACAAGCCGGTGAGCACCGCCGTGCCGTCGGCGCCGATTGCCACCGCCGGCTCACTGCTCCCGTTACTCTGAAGAAGGACACTCGTTGTGAAGCTGAGTGTCCCCGAACTCAATCCGGCCGGTCTCCCTGCGCTCGCGACCGAGGCGACCAGCGAGAAGGCGACCACCGCGACGAACAATAGAATCACCGCCTGCCGCATCCAACGCCCTCCTCCGAGCGATGCGCCGCGAAGGAAGGTTCCTGTCAAATACCTTTGCCACAACGCGCCGTTTGCGACGAGTGAATCCGTGTTACCAGGAGAGAGATTGAAGTAGGTTCGGAGAGAGCCCCAGCGGGGCTAAGTTCGCTTGGGATTGAAACTCTACGATGTCGGTTCGTCGGATGCGGGATGATGGGATCGGCCGCTCTTGGCATAGACCGAACTTATAGCCCACCGTCACGATGGCGCGGTAGGCCTCATGAGCGCGCGAGGTGGCTCCGTCGCCGGACTCGGAAAGACGCGGGTCGAGGCCCTCACGGACGGCATCTTCGGGGCCGTCATGACGGTCCTCGGGCTGAGCCTGACGATTCCCTACATCACGGGCCCGGCGCAGCAACAGCTCCCCAAGGCCGAGGACATCCTGACCGCGGTCCTGACGTACGCGCTCAGCTTCGTCACCCTGGGCGTCTTCTGGGTCGGCCATCACGTTGGGTTCCAGATCGTGAAGCGCACGGATCGGACGTTCATCTGGCTGAACAATGGCTTCCTCCTCTTCGTCGGACTGCTCCCGCTGACGACGGCCCTCCTGGGACACCATCCGTTCGAGCCAGTGACCATCGTGGCCTACGGGCTCAATCTCCTGGCCATCCAAATTTCGATGTACCTGACGTTCTGGTACGCTACGTTCCATCATCATCTGGTGGAGGCGGGCCTCAACGATCGGTTCATCTGGATGGCCCGCCGCCGCATGCTCATGGGACCTGTCTTCTCCGCGGCGGCCGTGCTCCTCGCGTTCGTCGATCCGCTTGTCAGTCTCGGAGCTTACGTGGCTTTTCCCGTCGTCTTCATCGTGCCGGGTCGAATCGATCGACTCTGGCGTCGCCAGGAAGTGCGATGAACCGTTGGACCGCACGTCTCGGATGCGAGGAGCCGAAAAGCCACCGCAGGGATTCGAACCCCGGACCTGCAGTTTACGAAACTGCCGCTCTAACCGGCTGAGCTACGGTGGCGCAGGGCGAGCGGAGCGGTTCCGACGCCATAAACGTTGTGAGCGCGTCATCGTTCGAACAACGTTTAAACGGACCCCGAGCATCGCGCGTCCTGTGGAGCGTGTCTCGGGCTGGTTCTATGATGGTCGGCGTTTCCGGGAGGGGACCGTCGGATGGGAGGACGGCATCCTGGTCGAGGTGCGGTCCGGCCGGACGCACAATGCGCTCGCCGAAGGCGTCATCACGCCGGGCCTATGGAACGCTCACACGCATCTCGGCGATGCGGTGGTCACGCAGGAACTCAAAGGCACGATCGAGGAACTCGTCGCGCCGCCGCACGGCCTCAAGCACCGGGTGCTCGCGAAAGCGAAGGACGCCGCCGTGATCGCGGCGATGCGGCGCGCGATGGCCACGATGTTGCGGACGGGCAGCACCGGATTCTCAGACTTCCGGGAGGGGGGCCTGAGGGGGCTCAAGCTTCTGTATGCCGCCGTCGCGGCGCTGCCGCTGCAAAGCCTCGCGCTCGGCCGGCCTTCCGGCCTCGCATACGACCCTCGAGAGGTCGCGGCAATCCTACGGGCCTCGGACGGAATCGCCGTGAGCTCGTTCATCGACTGGCCACCCGACGAGATTGAGAAACTCGCCGCGGATGTCCGTCGGGAGACGAAGATCTTCGCGATTCATTGTTCCGAACGGGTGAGGGAGGACATCGACAAGGTCCTCCAGCTCCAACCCGATTTCCTCGTGCACATGGTCCATGCCACGGACGGGGACTTGGTCCGGTGTGCGGATGCCCGCGTGCCAATCGTGGTGTGTCCCCGATCCAACGCGTTCTTCGGAATGACACCGGATATCCCGCGAATGCTACGATGCGGAGTCGAACTCTGGCTCGGCACGGACAACGCGATGATCAACGTGCCGTCGATCCTGAGAGAGATGGAGTTCGCGTACCGGGTCGCTCGGATGAAAGGGGAAGTTCCTGCGCGGGAGATCGTCGAGATGGCCCTTCGAGGGAGGCGTCTCGCGGAGCCATCCGACGGGCTAGGGATTCGCGTGGGAGCCCGAGCGGATCTCGTGGTGTTTGATCTTCCCGGAGGCGCGAACGGGTTCGCCTCGCTCATGCGAGCGTCCGCGAGCGATGTTCGCCTCGTCGTCTCCGGAGGACGGCCTTGGCCGCCGATCGCCTCCGAGGCGCGACGGAAGCCGGCATCGCGTCAGGGCCGGCGCCGCGTCGCACGTCCCGCGAGATGAGTGAGGCTCCACCCTATTCTTTATCACGGGCCCTCCCTTTTCGGACGCCGATGGCCTCCTACGACGACGTGATGTCGTTGTCCGTCCGCCGCGGGTTCCTGTGGCCCGCCGTCGATCTGTACGGAGGTTTCGGGGGATTCTACGACTACGGCCACAACGGGGTGCTCCTGCGCCGCCGGTGGGAAGACCTGTGGATCGAGACGTTCCTCGGCCTGAGCGACAATTACTACCTGATCGACACGACGACGATCCTCCCGGAGGCCGCCCTGAAAGCCTCGGGTCACGTGGATCACTTCACGGATATCCTCGTCACGTGCACGCGGTGCGGCGAGTCGTACCGCGGAGACCACCTACTCGAGGCGAAGACGCACGAGGAACACGAAGGCCTTACGCTGGAAGAGATCGACGAGCGAATCCGCGAGCTCAAGATCCGATGCCCGAACTGCGGAGGGGAGCTCGGGCCCGCTCGCGCCTTCAACATGATGTTCCCGCTCGGAATCGGTCCGATGGGGAAGGACCGCGCCTACCTGCGGCCCGAGACCGCGCAGGGCGTGTACCTGAACTTCAAGCGCGAATTCGAGGCGCTCCGGCGGAAGCTGCCGATGGGGCTCGCAATCGTCGGTCGCGCGTACCGGAACGAGATTAGCCCACGCCAGGGCGCCTATCGCATGCGGGAGTTCCTCCAGGCGGAGCTCCAGATTTTCTTCGACCCGGCGACGTTCGCCGACATCGTCCCGATCGGCGCCGCGGCGTCGGAGCCGCTTCGAATCGCCTGGGCCCACGAGAAGAACGAACCGACCGCCAATGACGTCTCGCCGAAGGAGGCTGTGGGCCGCGGTCTGCCCTCGTGGTATGTGTACCACCTCATCCAGGTGCAACGGTTCTACCTGAACGCACTCCGCGTCCCCCGTGACGCGTTTCGATTCGCCGAGCTCGACGAGAAGGAACGCGCGTTCTACAACAAGATCCACTTCGACATACAAGTGAAGCAGGAGAGTTTGGGCGGATTCAAAGAAGTGGGCGGTGTCCACTATCGCACGGACCACGACCTGAAGGGTCACGAGTCCGGCTCGCACGCGAAACAGTCCGTCACCTTCGGTTCATCGAAGCTCGTGCCCCACGTCCTCGAACTCTCGTTCGGCGTCGATCGCAACGTGTGGGCGCTCCTCGACCTGACGTTCCACAAAGGGGAGCGAGCGGTGTTGCGGCTACCGCCTCGCCTCGCGCCGATCGCCGTCGCCGTCTTCCCCCTTGTGAACAAGGACGGCATCCCGGAGCACGCGGAGCGGGTCTACGCGCAACTGCAGCGGCGCTTCACGGCGTTCTTCGACGACTCCGGATCGATCGGCCGCCGGTATGCGCGAATGGACGAGATCGGGACGCCGTTCTCCGTGACCGTGGACCACGACACCCTCGCAGGGAAGGGCGTCACCGTCCGAGAACGGGACTCGCAGAAACAAATCCGCGTCAAGGAGGCGGACCTCGCCGACACGCTCACGCGACTTCTTTC
>VBME01000129.1 GCA_005878995.1 Methanobacteriota archaeon
CGCCTGCACCTCGTGTCCTACGAGCGGCTGAACTGGGCCGCATGCCTCGTCGTCGGCGAGAAGCCGGCGCCACCGTGAACGGTCCTCGGACCCGCGAAAGGATTATGTGAGCGGGGGGCCCTGCGGCCCTCCGGGGGAAGGGCATGGCGGACCCTATCGTCGGAAAATTCTTGTCGGCAACAGTGCACGTGTCGGACCATGAACGCGCGAGGAAATTCTACTCGGAGACGCTGGGCTTCAAGCTCGTCGACAAGAACGAGCAACTGAAGTTCACGATGTTCGATGCGGGGGGCCTCTCGTTCGGGACGCATGTGCCTTGGGAGGGGGACACGGGACGCGGGATCGGTGGCGTCACGGGGCTCATCTTCCAGACGGAGGACATCGCGAAAGCGTTCGAGGAGCTGAAGGCGCGCGGCGTCCGCATCGGGGAGGAACCGTCGAAGCGGGACGCGTTAGGCGTCATCATGGGGACCTTCTACGACCCGGACGACAACGAATTCGTCGTCTGGCAGCCGCTGCCGCCGCCCGAGTGATCCGGAACGAGGCCACCGCGGACGCGCGCGGGGTTCGACATCGATTCATCAGGACGCCGGCGTAGGCTCCTGCTTATGGATTGGGCATGGCCGCCCGGCTTTGCAGAAGCGGCACTTCTCCGGCTTCGTGACGGGCAGCGGCTTGATCATCCGGCCGTATTTGCGTCGCGGCGTGGAAACCACCCGGGGCTTGCGGCCCCTAGACCGCCTCGACGAGCGTCATCTCCGCCTGGCTCCGCTTGATGCTCTCCGCAACGTCCTCGAACGCGTCGAGATGCCGAGCGACATCGGCTTTCGTGTGCGCGACCGAGGTCGTCCATTGCTCGTCCGGACCCGTCGCCATCGGGATGATCCCGCGGTTCAGCATCGCCGTGTAGTAGCCCCACCATCCGCCTACGTCGACGTCCTGGAACGACCGCCAGTCCGTGACGGCGCCCCGCGTGAAATGGACGGTCCCGCTGATCCCACCCGACTGGACCTTCATCGATAGCCGATGGTCCTGGATGATGTCGGTGTACCCTTTCGCGAGGTCGTTCCCAATCCGCTGCGCGTGACTCACTCCGGCGCGGGTGAGGATTTTCGTCAGGGTCACGAGGCCCGCGGACAGGCTGAGCGGGTTCGCGTTGAACGTCCCAGCGTGCGCGATCTGACCGGGGACCACCTGGTCCATGATCGAGGCGCTCCCGCCGACGGCCGCGAGTGGGAAGCCGCCGCCGATCGCCTTCCCGAACACCTTCACGTGCGGGACCACCCCGAACGCCTCCTCCGCGCCGCCATACCACTTGCCGCACGTCTTGACCTCGTCGAAAATCAGGAGCGCGCCAATGTCGTCCGCAATCTTCCGGAGGCCTTCGAGGAATCCGGGTTTTGGCTGGACGTATCCCATGTTCATCGGCACGGGCTCGAGGATGATCCCCGCGATTTCATCAGCGTGCTCCGCCGCGAGGGCCTCCGTCGCGGCCAAGTCGTTGAAGGGCGCGACGACCGCCGTCTCCACGAGTTCCTTGAGGAGGCCGCGGGACGACGGTACGGGGTTCGGTCGCTTCGGATCCCCCGACACCTCCCGCTTCGGCTTGATCGAGACCATCAGCGCATCGTGGGATCCGTGGTAGCACCCCTCGAACTTCAGGATTCGTCGCCGGTCCGTGACGGCCCGCGCGAGGCGCACCGCGAAGAGCGTCGCATCGAGGCCCGTCATCGAGAACTTGAGCCGGTCGACATGAAATCGCCGGCACATGTGGTCCGCCAGCGGGCCTGCATCCACGGACTCGAAGCCGAAGATCGTGCCGGACGACACGCGCTCCCGCATCGCCTTCGCGAGGACGGGATGGCTGTGGCCCGCGACGAGCGCGCCGAACGCCATGTTAAAGTCGGTGTATTCGTGTCCGTCCGCGTCCCAAATCCGGGAGCCTTTCGCCTTGCGGATATAGAGCGGATACGGGTCGACCAAACGGTAGTTGCTGTTCACTCCGAACGGGATGCTCTTCTTCGCGGCCTCCCAGGCCCGTGCGGACTTCTTCGTCCGCCGCTTGAACGCCTCGAGCTCTTCCTCCCACGTCTCCATGTTATCGTTAAGTCGCCGCTCGAACGCTCGGATACTATAAACGGTTTCCCGACTGCGAATCGAGATGCGAACATCGCGAGACCATCCGAGCGGACCGGGGCCCGGAGGTCTGTTAACCTTAAACAAGGTTGATTCGATGGCGAGGCGGCCATCGGCCACCGCGGCCCCGAATCAGGTTAAAGGCGGCCCGGTGGTTCCCCGCACGATGCCCTTCGATGTCGTGATTCGCGGAGGTCGCGTTCTCGATGGCACGGGCGCGCCGTGGCGGCGAGCCGACATCGGAACCCGCGGTGCGAAAATCGCTCGGGTTGGAGATATCGGTCGTTCCAAATCCGCCGTCGTCATCGACGCGTCGGGCAAGTACGTCGCGCCCGGGTTCATCGACATCCATACGCACAGCGACCTCGGGATCCTCGTCGAGCCGACGGCGGAGTGTGCGGTTCGTCAGGGCGTGACGACGCACGTGATCGGGAACTGCGGCGACTCGCCCGCGCCGATCAGCGAGCGGTATCGAGAACTCGCAATGCGACGCTTCGAGTACTACGCGCAAGCCCGGGACTGGACCTGGTCGACGTACGGCGGGTATCTCGACTTCATGGAGCGACAAGGGGTCGGCATCAACATCGCGGGACTCGTGGGTCACGGGAGCATGCGGCTCGCGGTGATGGGCTTCGAGGAACGGCCGCCCTCTCGGGACGAACTGGGAGCGATGAAAGGCCACGTCAACGAAGCGATGCGTGCCGGCGCGTTCGGCATGAGCACGGGCCTGGTCTATCCGCCCGGATGCTTCGCCGCGACGGACGAAATCGTCGAACTCGCGATAGTCGTCGCCCGCCATCGAGGGTTCTACGCGTCGCACATCCGGGGGGAGCGGGAGACGATTGTCGACGCGGTCCGGGAGTGCATCGAGATTGGCGAGCGCGCGGGGTGTCCCGTCCAAATCAGCCACAACAATCCGAAGTATGGTGGAATCGGGAAGTCGAAGGAGATCCAGGCGTTGTGGGAGGCCGCGCGGGATCGCGGCGTGGACGTCCTGGCCGACAACGATGCGCACACCGACTTCGGACCGCCGCTGAGTCACGCGTTGCCGCAGTGGACGCAGCAACTCCCCGTCGACGAACTGCTCGCCATGCTGCGAGATCGCACCAAACGGGC
>VBME01000133.1 GCA_005878995.1 Methanobacteriota archaeon
AGCGACGGCGGTCGACCGCGAATTTCGCCCGCGGCAGGATTGGCCGGAGGAAATCCGCGTCTCGCGCTTCCGCGACCGACACGACGATTTCTCCGACCAGGGAGGCCACCGCGTCGGCAACTCGTGCGACCATCGGTTTCCCGGCGACATCGACGAGGGCTTTCGGGGTACCGAATCGGATGGATTGGCCGCCCGCGAGGATGAGTGCGGTGTCCATGGAGCCGGCATCGCGCCTGCCCTTGAAAAAGGGCTCCGAGTGGTAGGTCGTTGCGCCTGAGTGAAAAGTCAAGCAAGGAATGATAAAGCCGATGCCGCTTCCCAGAAACGTGGCTCCGAAGGAGCGGCGGACCCGCGTCCGGCGCGTGAGCCCGGTCCCGTTCGGCCTCGGGTTCACGAAGCCTCACAACTACCGCGAAGTCCTGAGATCCGCGTGGAACAACAAGCACGCCCCGTTCTTCGCCTGGCGGATCCTGCGAGACGGCGTGTGCGACGGATGCGCCCTTGGAACGACGGGCCTCCGTGACTTCACAATGGAGGGGATTCATCTCTGCACGGTCCGCTTGGATCTACTTCCGCTGAACACGATGGGAGCCTTGCGGCCCCGGATCTTGAGGGACGTCACGGCCCTGCGATCGAAGTCCTCCAAAGCGTTGCGGCAGCTCGGCCGAATCCCGTTCCCGATGGTGCGCTCCCACGGCGAGCGCGGCTTCCGTCGAATTTCCTGGGAGGAGGCGCTGCAGACCGCCGCCGCGCAAATTCGCGCCACAACCCCCGATCGGATCGCGTTCTTCATCACGTCCCGCGGCATGACGAACGAGTCCTACTACGTCGCGAACAAGGTCGCCCGGTTCCTCGGGACGAACAACATCGACAACTCGAGCCGCCCGTGTCACTCGCCGAGCACCACGGGGTTGAAGGAAACCATCGGCGTCGCCGCCTCGACGTGTTCGTACACGGACTGGATCGGAAGCGACCTGATCGTCTTCTTCGGCTCCGATGTCCCGAACAACCAGCCCGTGACGATGAAGTATCTCTACTACGCGAAGAAGATGGGCACGAAAATCGCGATTGTGAACCCGATGCGAGAACCGGGCCTCGCCCGATACTGGGTGCCGTCGGTCCCCGACAGCGCGGTCTGGGGCACGCGCTTCGCCGACGAATTCTTCGCGGTCCACACGGGGGGCGACATCGCCTTCATCAATGGAGTCCTGAAGCACCTCATCGACAACCGCTGGATCGATGAGCCGTTCGTCGAGAAACACACGACGGGCTTCTACCACTTGCGGGTCCAGCTCGCGTCGCTGTCTTGGGACGAGCTCGAGCGGCAGTCTGGCGTGACCCGGGACCGGATGCTCGCGTTCGCCCGCATGTACCATGAGGCGAGGACCGCGGTCTTCGTCTGGAGTATGGGGATCACCCACCATCGGTTCGGCGTGGACAACGTGAAGGCGATCGTGAACCTCGGGCTCGCCCGAGGCATAGTTGGCCGCGAGAAATGCGGCCTCATGCCGATTCGAGGCCACAGCGGCGTCCAAGGCGGCTCGGAGATGGGGGCGCAACCCGCGGCGTACGGCCTCGGCTTCCCCGTCGACGATGCGAACGCGGATCGGTTCGCGAAAGTCTGGGGGTTCCGACCGCCGACCGTGCCGGGCTTGACCGCGGTCGGGATGATCGACGCCGCGCACGAAGGCCGCCTCGATGTCCTCTATCAAGCGGGGGGCAACTTCCTGGAGACGCTGCCGGAGCCGGAGTTCGTCCGCGAGGCGCTCGGACGGATCCCGCTCCGGATTCACCAGGACCTCGTCCTCACGTCCTCGATGCTCGTTGACCCCGCCGACACGGTCCTCCTACTCCCGGCCAAGACACGGTACGAGCAGGCCGGCGGCGGTACGGAGACGTCAACGGAACGCCGCGTGTACTTCTCCCCGGAGATTCCGGGCCGGCGGATCCGCGAGGCTCGCACGGAGTGGGAGATCTTCATGAGCCTCGCACAGTGGGTGATGCCGCACGCGACGCACCTCACCGCCTTCAAGGATGCCGCCACGATCCGCGCGGAGATCGCGAAGGCGATCCCGACGTACGACGGGATCCAGAACCTTCGGTCCAAGGGAGACGCGTTCCAGTACGGCGGTCCGCGTCTCTGCGAAGACGGCAGCTTCCCGATGCCGGATGGGAGGGCCGTTTTCACGGAGCTCGCCCTCCCGGACGCGGACATTCCGGCGGGCTTGTTTCTCCTCAGCACGCGGCGTGGGAAACAGTTCAACTCGATGGTCCACGGCGACATCGACTATCTCTTGGGAGCGAGGCGCAGCGACGTGCTCATGTCGGCGGAGGACGCGAAGGCGTTGGGAGTCGCCGAGCGCGAGGATGTCCTCATCTCAAACGACGTCGGGTCGTACCGAGGCCGCGTCCGGATCGCACCGATCCGCCCACGGAACGTTCAGATCTACTGGCCCGAGGGGAACGTCCTGATTCGCCGCGGCATCGTCGATCCCCAATGCGAGATGCCGGACTACAACGCCCTCGTGCGGATTGAGCCGGCGAGAGCTCCTCAGGTGAAGGCGTGAACCGGCCCGGCCCGACCACGCGCTTGAACGTATGGAAAACCCGCGGCGGGAAATCATCCAAGGAGTCCGATCTTGTCGCCGCGGAGGAGCCGATGGAAATTCGCATCGAGAGCGGGACGAAAGGCCGACGAGAGACGACGTCGCTTTCGGTGACGATGCGGACCCCGGGAAACGATTTCGAACTCGCGGCTGGCTTCCTCTTCACAGAAGGGATCGTGGCGCGCAAGAGGGATGTGGCCCGGATCGAGTACTGCACGGACCCCGGTGTGCCGCAGGAATACAACATCATCAGCGCGATCCTGCGGCCCGACGTCGAGTTCCACGCGGAACGGTTGAGTCGACACTTCTACATGAGTTCGTCCTGCGGAGTCTGTGGGAAGACGTCGCTCGAGGCGGTTCGCGTGGCGGCCCGATACCCAATGGCACGGGACCGACCGACCGTCAACGAAGAGACCGTTGCGGCAATCCCGGACCGACTTCGGAAGGAGCAAACCCTGTTTGCCGAAACAGGAGGGTTGCATGCCGCAGGAATCTTCACGGCCGACGGCGACTTGCAGAGCATCCGCGAAGATGTGGGCCGTCACAACGCGGTCGACAAAGTCGTTGGCGAGGCGTTCCTCGCGGATCGCGTACCGCTCTCCGACCGCGTCTTGGCGGTGAGCGGTCGGGCGGGTTTCGAGATCATGCAAAAGGCCGCGGTCGCCGGCATTCCGTTCGTCGTCGCCGTGGGCGCCCCCTCGAACCTTTCGGTGACCCTCGCGGACGAATTCGGGATGAGTCTCATCGGCTTCGCCCGCGGAGACCGATTCAACGTCTACGCGGGACGGGATCGGATCTCCACGGGGAACGGCTGACGAGCTTGCTCGAGATGCGCGCAACGATCCTACCCGTGAAGCCGCGCGAGGCCCAGACGTCCTGAACGAACGGTGATTCGCCGGTCAGGACTGAGGTCGAAACCTCTAAGGTTCGACATCCGCATCGACGCGCGCGTGAAAGCCGTCGTCCTCGGCACGGGCGGTCTCGGGCGAATCATCACGCTCGAGCTCGCGGCGGAGCGGGGCGTGGACGAGATGGTCATCGTGGACAAGCGCGGCGACCGATCGCGCGCGCTGAAGTCCCTCGGGAAGGCCGCGGACCTGACCGCGCTTGAGTCCGACGTCACGGACGCGGAGGGCTTGCGGCGGATTCTTGCGGGCGCCGACGTCGCTGTGAACGCGACCTTACCGGAACACAACATTCGTGTGATGGAGGCCTGCTTCGACGCGGGCTGCGGGTACGTCGATAGCGCGGGCTACAGTCCGACCGCGGCGGGGGAGCGGGGCGGCGTGCTCGATCAGCTTGCTCTCGACCCGAAATGGCGCGACCGAGGCCTCATGGGAGTGGTCTCGATGGGCTCGGATCCGGGCATCTCGAACATCATGGCCCGAGTCGCGGCAGACCGGTTCGAGGCGATCGACCGGATCCTCATCCGGAAGGCGGCCACGGGCGAGAAGGGGATGGACGGCTTCCCGCTGTACTCGCGGGAGATTTTCCTCCGGGACGCTCTCGCGCGCCCGGTGGTCTGGAACGGGAAGGAGCTCGTCGAGCAGGAGCCCGTGAGCGGAGAAGAGGACTACACGT
>VBME01000134.1 GCA_005878995.1 Methanobacteriota archaeon
CGCTGCTTCCGCTCAAGCTCTTTGCCTTGGGTCGCGAGCTCCCGCTGGCGCCGCCGAAGGTCCACTTGGCGCTCCCGGGCTTCGCGTTCCACGGCGCCGATCTTCCGATCTTTCGTGGCCAGATCCCTTGTAAGACTCTGCATCCGTTTCGTCGCCCGCGTGAGTTCCTCGCGTCGGCCGTCGAGGCTCGCGTCCTCGACTTGGAGGGCTTCCGCGTGCTTCTCCAGTTGTTTGACTTCCGTTGCGGCTTTTTCCTCGCGGGCGTCCAACTCGTTGGACCGAGTCGAGAGCGATGTCTCCCGGACCTTGAGGGACGATTCGCGTTCAGAAAGGGAACCGTCGCGGTCTCGGAGCTTGTCCTCCCACTCCCGCAGCGCCTGCTCGCGAGCCGTCAGGCCCCGCTCCCGATCCTCCGCATCCCGGATTCGAGATTCGAAGCCCTGTCGGGCCTCCGAGATTTTTTCCATCTCGGTTTGGAGGTTCGCGTAGAGATCGTTCATCTGCTTCCGTTCGCGATCGAGGGACGACTCGCGGGTGTCCAGGCTTGCGTCTCTCTCTTGAGACGAGGCTTCTCGTGCCCTGAATTCTCGTTCGGAATCGGCAATCCGAGCCTCGCGTTCCGAGAACCCGCGACGTTGCCCGTCGAGCTCCGCGCGAGCCTTTTCCAATTCGATCGCGAGGAGCCGTTTCTGGGACTCGACCTCCACGTCCTGCGAGGTTCGTCGTTCTTCGAGGCGGGCCATGATCATCGTGCTCGCCTCCTTGACCGCTTGGAGTTCCGTGCGGAGTGACTCGAGCGCTCGCTCGCGTTTCGCGCTCCGCTGGTACTCCTGTTCGAGTTCCCACTTGCGGCGGTAGAGCTCCTCCTCGTGGCCGATCAGCTCGTGTTCTTGGTCTTGGTGCGCCTCAAGGCTCTTCCGATACGCCTCCTGGTCTGCGGCCTCGAGCGCGGCCGCGCGAGCGAGGACCTCGTCCGTATCCCCGATCCCGTTGACGGCGGCATCGGGATTGCTTCGCTGAAGGTGGTCGATGCTGATTGAGGAATGGCCATAGTCGTACGTGCGGATCTCGAGTTGCGCTTGGGCACTGGCCGCGTCTTTCAAGATCTCCTGAAGCGCGGCTTGGCCCGAGACGTCGACCTGGGAGCGGTGCTCGGCGAGGACGCCGTCCCCGCCGCGCAGGACCAGGACCCCCTGCGAGGGGGTGTCGCCGCGAAACACGGAGGTCTTTAACAGGCCGTTGAACTTCATCGCCCGGAGTTCAGCCAGAATCGCCCGAATCGCCTCGGGTCCTCCGTCTGCGATCCGTTCCACTCGACCGGGAGGGACCTCCATCGCGCGGCTCAGACTGTTATCACGTTAAGAAACTTCCCACGAAATTCTGGACCATGAAACCGAAAGCGTCTGGAGAGAGTGGGAAGCGGAGTCTCCTTCGTCCCGCTACCTCTCGCGGCGATCCGGAACCCGGCGTTCCGGATCCGAACCGAAAACGGTTTTCTACCCGGGTATCTATCGGCGGACCGCGTTCGTGATGAGAAGATGGTCAGCCGACCTCTGGTGTGATGACCCCTATGAGTGCTGAAACGCCGCGCGACGAGGGAGATCGGAAAGGGTGCGGTGTCGCGTCGGCGACACCGCTTCGATGCAGGGCCTAGCCCGTCCAGACTCCGGCGACGAAGAAGGCCGGATCGCCGTAGAAGTCGGGGTCGAAGCCGCTTACGGCATCGGCCGGCGAGTGTTGGTTGCCATTCAGGAATCCGTTGCCCCGCTGCACTCCCGTCCACCAAGGCGTCAACAGGGTCACGCTCCCGCAGACTGCCTTCACGTCGCCCCAGTAGAAATCCGTCGCCAGAGTCTTCCCGCCGGCGAGTGCGACGACCGCCGATTCGGTGGCCCCGGCCGCAATCGTCAGGGACGCGGGAGAGAGACTCACCGGCGCCGAGGCAGGCGAGCCCGTAATCACGGAGAGGCTGCAGGTGACGCTCGACTCGCCCTCGTTCATGAAGGCGACCGCGACGGACGCCGTAGCATCCTTCGACCCTGTCCAGACGCCGAAACTGACGGAGACGGGGTCGAGGAAGATCGAGGCGCCCGCAGCCCGTTCGACGTTGATTCGGCCGCCACCGCGCGCGATTGGTCCCAGTCCCGAGGTCCCGGTGACCGTCCGATCCGCGTTGTTCACGAGGGCGGACTTGATCTCCTCGGGGCCCCAACTCGGATGGAGCGCCTTGAGGAGCGCCGCAGAACCCGCGGTGTGGGGCGTCGCCATCGAGGTGCCCTGGAAAAAGGCGTACTTCCCACCGAGGACACTCGACAGGATGTTGACGCCGGGCGCGGTCACATCCGGCTTGATCCGGAAGTCATAGGGCGTCGGGCCTTTGCTCGAGAATCCCGCGAGGACATCCGCATTCGTCGTCACGATCTCGGCCCGGGTCGTACCGTCGACGGTGATCACCGCGCCGGGGTGGGTCCGGAGGTACGTGTTCCCATCGGACTGCGAGACCATCGCGGCGGGGATTGTCGGGTGATTCACGCCGTCTTGGCCCATCGCGATCGGATCTCCGCCCACGTTGTTCACCATGACGACGCCGATCGCTCTGCGGTCCTGCGCGTTTTGGATCTTTGTGCCGAACGTGCATGTGCCTCGATTGATGACCGCGAGCTTCCCGGTGAGGTCCTCGGCAATCGCCGTGCAACCGTTCGCGGGCGTGGTCAGGGAAGTCGCCGCGCTCTTCGCGGGATCGAAGTTCGCGAAGTCACCGATGGCCGCGCCCAGGATCTTGCCTTGGTCCGCCCCAAAGGCCGCGTCATCCAAGCGGACTCGGATTCCGAGGTAGTGCACGTTGGTGCTCGCGCCGGCGGTCAGCGCACCCGCGGCGTTGCCCGGCGATTCGACCGTCAGGAAATTCGGCCCGGAGTTCCCGGCCGCGACGACGGGCAGCGTGCCCGCATCGGCGGCCGCATTCAACGCCATCGCGAGGGTGTCGTGCGGCCCCTGGACCGTTCCACCGAGGCTCAGGTTGATGACATCCATCCCATCCGCGACGGCCGCTTCGACCGCGTCGATGATGTCGTGGCTGAACGCGCTCCCGCCGAATGCAATGAAGCCCGCGCCGTAGCCGGGGAACACGTTGTAGTCCGCAAGCGTCACGCCGGGAGCGACCCCCTGGAGGGTCCCCGCGAGCGACAGCGTGAAGTCCCCGACGGGCACCGGGTGCGTGATCGGACAGCCGCCGATTTCGCCCGAGACATGGGTCCCGTGATCAAAGAACAGGGTCCTGGACGGATCTGCCGTCCCGAGGCCGCTGAAGAACACCTTGTGCTGGATCGATCCCGCGGCGCGGCACGACGCGATGAACTCGTGGCTGTCGTCGATGCCCGTGTCGATCACACCCACCTTCACCCCATTCAGGTTCGGCAGGGCCGGGTTGTTCGGATCGGGCCCGAGCATGGTCCACACGGCCGGGGCGTGAATGAGGGGCACCGAGACGTCCATCGACGGCTTGTACAGCCAGCTGGCCGAGACGTCCACGACATCCGGCCCACTCCTCAGGCTGTCAATCGACTTTCCATGGAGTTGGACGGCGACTCCATCGAAGACAACCGAGTATTCCTTCAGGATTTCGACTTCCGCCGCATTGGAATGCAGCCAGGCGTGGAAGTTCTGATGAACGCTGGAGACGTAACGGCCGTATGCGCGAGCGGCGTTGGAATTTAGATCGAGCTTGTGTCCCGGCGCCGCTTTCGTGGCTGCCAAGCCCGAGATGTCACCCGTGTAGTCCGCGACCGGCTTCGTATTGAACTGGACGATGGCGAAGTCGGACGCGCTCAGCTGATCGGAGCGACTGGCACCGTTTCCTCCCGGCGCCGCCATCGCGGACGGCATCATCAAAACCACGAGAATCCCCAGGACCAGCGTATACGCTCCAAGATGACGGCCTATCGTACAACTCCCTCCTCAATCTTCAACCACAGATGCAAAGGCATCGTGCGAAGGGCCGAATGTCCCGTGGGTGCAAAAAGGTAACGCGGCTTCCGTTCCCGGTATCAAGATTGAAACCGATGTCAAGAGAGCCGAAATCATTCAGTCGCCGCGGACTTTCGGTCCGGGGAGGCTGGGGATATGGTGATGCTCGCCGGCAAGTCAATCGAGCCTAGGGGCCCGCTGCACACGCTACCATCGAGTCGAGGGTAGGGTCACTTCCGCAACGCCTTCCGGCGGGGCGAGACGGCAATCCGGGGGACGCCGCGAGTCCGACGAGATCGTTCCGTTTCGAGTTCCGGACCGAACTCGGTTTCGCCCACGCCTACTCTGTCTCGCTGATCTGGCTCCCAATTCCGGGCCTTCAAATAGACCTGGAAGTAGTTCCGCGGCAGCCACACCTTGCGGTCCTTGTATCGCCGATCCAGGCGCTTTTGCCCGCCGACGTATGCCCAGATTTCCACGCTTGCCAATCCGGTGTTAATCGGAACTGGATCGACTTTCCGAATTCTCTCGCTCACGTGGGAGATGGTCGTAACTTGCACGAACCGTATCGGGTTCGGGGGATCGATCCTCGTTGCGATGAGATCGAACGCGTTGAATATGTCGGTCGTTTGGCTGATCCAGATCGGTCCGCGTTTCTGGGCGCTTCGTACCGCCGTGTGGACGAGATAGCCTTGTCGTTCGAGTTCACGCCTGGCCATTACCTGCAGCCGGTTTCCCTTGGTGACCGTTCCGCCCATAGAGTGCATCCCCTTAGCCTGCGGGGGAGGGTATTCCACTCCTGTTATCATGATCGTCGTCTCTTAAACCTAT
>VBME01000135.1 GCA_005878995.1 Methanobacteriota archaeon
CCTCGAAATCCTCTCGGGCGTAGAGGATCACCTCGTCCGCGCCCGCCTCGCGCGCGAGCTGCGCCTTCTCTTCCGTGGAGACGGTCCCGAGCACGCGTGCGCCGCGCAGTTTCGCGATCTGGCACAGCAACAGGCCCACGCCGCCCGCCGCCGCGTGCACGAGGCATGTGTCGCCGGGTTTGAGCGGGTAGGTGGTGGTGGCGAGGTAGTGCGCGGTCATCCCCTGGAGCATCGCCGCGGCGCCCTGCTTCGTGCTCACGCCGTTCGGCAGCACCACCAACCGCTCCGCCGGCACGGCGGCGTACTCCGCATAAGCGCCCAGCACGTGGGCGTAGGCGACCCGGTGGCCGACCTTCACTTCGCTCACGCCCGGGCCCACCGCCGTGACCGTGCCCCCGGCCTCCTGACCGAGGATCAATGGCAGCTGCACAGGATACAGCCCGGTGCGCTGATACACGTCGACGTAGTTCACGCCGGCCGCGTCGATCTTCACGAGCGCCTGCCCCGGCCCGGGGGTGGGCTGAGGCACCTCCGCGTAGCGCAGCACCTCGGGCCCGCCGGTCGCCTCGACTCGGATCGCTTTCACCGGGGGTGTGCCTCCACAACCAGCTCAGCGGGACGCGGGGGATTCCTCTGGCACGATCGACAACTCGAGCTTGTCCGCCCCGCGCAGCAGGGCCACGACGGCGGGCGTCCCGATGCGGTCCGTCGCGAGCAACCGGTGCAGATCGTCGATGCCGCCTACCACCTGGCCGGCAAACCCGACGATGATGTCGCCCTGCTTGAGGCCCGCCCGCTCGGCCGGGCTGCCCGCTTCGACGCCCGTGACCAGCACGCCGCTCTTCGCCTCGAGCCCGTGCGCGCGCACCGCGAGGCGCAAGAGGGGCACGTGCTGGCCGGCCACGCCGATGCGGCCGCGCCGGATGCGGCCGTGCGCGATCAGCTGTCCGGCCACGAACTTCGCCGTGTTGATGGCCACCGCGAAACAGATCCCCTGGGCGGGCAGGATGACGGCCGTGTTGACTCCGATGACGCGCCCCCGCGAGTCCACAAGCGGACCGCCCGAGTTGCCCGGGTTCAAGGCCGCGTCCGTCTGGATGACGTCGTCGATGAGCCGTCCGCCCACCGACCGGAAGGAGCGGCCCAGCGCGCTCACGACCCCGGCAGTGACGGTGCTCTGGAAGCCCAGCGGGTTGCCGATCGCGATCACGAGCTGACCCACGCGCAGGGAGGCCGAGTCGCCGAGCGGCGCGGCGGTGGGTGGATCCCCGCCGACGCGCACCACCGCGAGATCGGTGTCGGGGTCGTCACCGATGAGGTCGGCCGGCAGCTCGCGGCCATCGGGCAGGCGCACGGCGACGTGCGTAGCCCCATGGACCACGTGGCTATTCGTCAAGATGAACCCGTCGGGCGTGAAGACGAACCCCGACCCGTGACCGGGCAGCTCGCGCTCCGGCCGGCCACGCCGCCGCACGGGGTGCCGTACTTCGACGCTGACCACGGCGCGGCCGACCCGCTCCACCGCGCCCGCCACCGCCGCCGAATACGCGTCGAGCGGCTCGTCGGATGGGGGCGACGCGGGAGCCGGCTCGGCGGGCTCGCCGCGCGCCGCCTCGGGGCCGCCGATCAGGGCGATGGCATCGCTCGAGAAATTTCGCATACCGCCTCCTTTTCCCCCGCTAAACGCCGCCCCGCAGCTACGGTTCCCCTCGACGCCCGTCCTCGACGTCTCTTAAGGGCACGAAGGCTTGCTGCGGGGGTGCAACTCTACGCCTAGGCTTCGAGGATTCGTTTCCGGTAGAGGCTCAGCACGATGAGGCCGTAGGCGCCAATCCCGACCAAGAGGGCGGTGAGCCGCCAGTCGAATCCGAACCGCGCGGCACCCGCGATGCCGGCCAACAGGAACACGGCGCTCGCGACGTAGCCGAGCACCACCACCTCCCTGCGCGCCATCAGGATTCCGAAGACGTAGCCCCAGCTGAACCCGCACACGAGCAGGAACAGGATGCCCTGCGGAATCTTGACGGGGTCGATCAGATTCAATACGCCAGCGAAGAAGCAGAACAACCCGAGCACCGTGTGGCTGGCGAGGTGCAGGGCCAGCGGCAGGGGGACCGTGCCCATCCGATTGAACGTCATGGCGCTAAAATAGAGGCCAGACGCCAACACGCCAAGCCGCACGAGGGCGCACGTGGAAGCTACGCGGACCTATCTCGAACTCAGGGAGCAGGGTCAGTTTCGGCCGGCCTCCGGCGATTTTCCGGACGTCGTCGTGGAGCGGGTCGCCCATCCGACCCCCGGCCTGTATCGCCACTGCTACCGCACGGTGGGCGCAGAGTACCACTGGCGCGACCGCTGGGACTGGAGCGACGCCGAGATTCGCGCGCACCTCGCGCAGCCCGAGATCTCGCTCTTCGTGGCCGTGCGCGGTCGCGCGCTCGTCGGCTGGTACGAACTGCGCTGCGTGCCGGAGGATGACTCGGTCGAGATCGCCTACTTCGGCCTCGCGCCGGGGATGATCGGCCAGGGCCTGGGGAAGCATCTCCTCTCGTGCGCGGTGCGTGACGCGTGGGCCCTGCGGCCGACCCGGGTGTGGCTCCACACGTGCACCCTCGACCATCCGCACGCGCTCTCCAACTACGAGGCACGGGGGTTCGTCGCGTACAAGACGGAGCACTATGAGGTGGCGACTTGATTAGACTTCCCGGGTGAACTTCACTCTGTCGCGGAAGCAGAAGCTCATCATCGCCGGATTGGTCATCGCGCCCCTGCTCGGTTTCGCCCTCTACACCTGGTCCGCGCTGTCGTGGAGCTACGCCAAGGGCGAGCGCGCCGGCTACGTGCAGAAGTTTTCCAAGAAGGGCTGGATCTGCAAGACCTGGGAGGGCGAGCTCGCGATGGTGGCGCTCCCCGGCGCGATGCCGGAGATGTTCTACTTCACCGTGCGAGGCGACTCGGTGGCGGCGTCCGTCAACGCGGCGCTCGGCAAGCGGGTGGCGCTGGCCTATGAGCAGCACAAGGGCCTGCCGACTCGCTGCTTCGGCGAGACCGAATACTTCGTGACGAACGTCAAGGTCGTGGACTGATGGCGGCGAACAGCTTCGGGAGCCGCGCCACGCTGGGCATGGGCGGCCGGACCTTCGAGATCTTCCGGCTCGACGCGCTCGAGCGCCGCGGGCTGGGGATCGCGCGCCTCCCCTACTCGCTCAAGATCCTGCTCGAGAACCTGCTGCGGCGCGAGGACGGCCGGACGGTGCGCGCCGTGGAGATCGAGAAGCTCGCCCGTTGGGACCCGAAGCAGGCGCCGGCGGACGAGATCGCCTTCATGCCGGCGCGCGTGCTGATGCAGGACTTCACCGGAGTCCCGGCGGTCGTGGATCTCGCGGCGATGCGCGACGCGATGGCCGTGATGGGCGGCGACCCGAAGACGGTCAACCCCCTCCTCCCGGCCGAGCTCGTGATCGACCACTCCGTGATCGTGGACGAGTTCGGCACGCCGACGGCGTTCCAGGCGAACGCCGACATGGAGTTCCAGCGCAACCGCGAGCGCTACGCGCTGCTGCGGTGGGCGCAGCGGACGTTCCAGGGGTTCCGCGTCGTGCCACCCGACACGGGGATCGTGCACCAGGTGAACCTGGAATACCTGGCACGCGTGGTGTTCACGAGCGAGGGCGGGATGCCACAGGCGTATCCCGATACGCTCGTGGGGACGGACTCGCACACCACGATGATCAACGGGCTGGGGGTGCTGGGCTGGGGCGTGGGCGGGATCGAGGCCGAGGCGGCGATGCTCGGCCAGCCCGTCTCCATGCTGATCCCGCAGGTCGTGGGCTTCCGGCTGACGGGCCGGCTCCCCGAAGGCGCCACGGCGACCGACCTCGTGCTCACGGTCACCGAAATGCTCCGGAAGAAGGGCGTCGTCGGAAAATTCGTGGAGTTCTACGGGCCGGGCGTCGCGAGCCTGCCCCTCGCCGACCGCGCCACGATCGGCAACATGGCCCCCGAGTACGGGGCCACGGTGGGTATCTTCCCCGTGGACCAGGAGACGCTGCGCTACCTCGCGTTCACGGGGCGCCCCAAGGAGCTGGTCGCGCTGGTCGAGGCCTACATGAAGGAGCAGGGCCTCTTCCACACTCCAGGCGCACCCGAGCCCGAGTTCTCCGACACGCTGGCGCTCGACCTCGCGACCGTGGAGCCAAGCCTCGCCGGCCCGCGCCGGCCGCAGGACCGGGTGCCGCTGCGCGAGGTGAAGAAGACCTTCCTCGACGCGCTCCCCACGCTGGTGAAGCCGACCTCGCCCGTGGCGCCACCCGCGACACCGAACGCCCGGCGCTGGGAGGAAGAAGGGGGCAACGTCGCCGTGGCCACGGAGGCACCGGCCGCCCGCCCGAGCCACGTGAACCTCACGCTCGACGGCGCGCAGCACAAGCTGCGGCACGGCTCCGTCGTGATCGCGGCGATCACGAGCTGCACCAACACGTCGAATCCCTCGGTAATGGTCGCGGCGGCCCTCGTCGCGAAGCGGGCCGTCGAGCGCGGCCTGCGCTCGCAGCCCTGGGTCAAGACGAGCCTCGCGCCCGGCTCGAAGGTGGTCACCGAC
>VBME01000136.1 GCA_005878995.1 Methanobacteriota archaeon
GTCTGTTCCACCAAGACAACCGTAGTCCGTGATGCCATCCCCGTCGACGTCACAGTTCGTCTGCACATCCGGGATTCCGTCGTTGTTGAAGTCGTACGGGAACGGATCAACGGAATCCGGCACACCATCCCGGTCCGTGTCCGGCGGCGCTGAGGCGTTCCCGCTGTATGCTTTATTCGCTTGCGGCACGAGGGTGCCGTTGAGGACCGTCCCGACCGTCTGAACCATGAACGAGACGTTGCCGCCGGAGCCCGCGAACGCGTACCGGGAGATGTCCAGATCCGACGTCGCGGGAGGCGTGACGTCCCCGATCGGATCGGCGGTGGCATTCGTCCATTCCGCGAAACCGCCATCGACTCGCGGCACCGAAGGAATCCCGCCGACATAGGCGAGGGACTCGGCTCCATGGCGAGGACCGACGAGGGACACGCCGCCGGGTCGAACGACCACGTCGTTGGGACTCGCGAGGAACGCCCCCACCGTCGTACCGTCGTTCGTCGCAATCGTCAATCGCAGGTGAAGCGTGGTCGAGGTGCCTGCCGCGATCGGGATCGAGAGTGATGTAAACCGCGCCTGCCGGGCGGCCGGCGCGAGGGACAACGTGGTCCCTCCAGCGTCCGTGAGAACAATGGAAGAAAAGGTGTTCGGTCCGAAGGTGCCGTCGAGTGACACGTTCAGTGCCTTGATTTCAGAGTCTCTCCCGACTGCCTGGAAGGTGAACGTGGCGGTATCCTGCGAGCCCGACACGACTTGCGGTGCCGACGTTTGCTGCCGGACGACTATGAACGACGTAGCGCTGGTCGCCGTCGCGGACGCGATGTCGTGAGATCCATCCCAGCTTCTCGAAGCGAACGTCGCGTCGATCGGCACCTTCGGGTTCGCAATCGCGTCCCAATTCGCTTCGAACTCGATCTGACTCCCCGAGCCCGCCGCCAAAACCGAGGTTGGCTTGATCCAGCCCATCCAGTCGTGGGCGTTGACATTCGCATCAAACTCGGACATCGTCGCGCTCACGACAACCCCGCCCCATCCGTCAATTTCGATCAGGCGATCGGCCCCGAGTCCTTCGATTTGGTATCCGGTCGCCCGCGATCGATCCGTGTCGATGAAGACGAAAAACGCGTCCGTGACGCGGTTCGATGAGAGGTCGCCCTGGAGGGCCTGCCCTTGCACCTCGATAAGGAAGGCCAGGTCGTCGACGTTGTCCGCCACCGCCACATGCGTGATGTCGACGTTCGGATTCGCACCTGTCGGTCCTGACGCGACGCGAGGCACCGCGTTCCAATCCGCGAACTTGCCGTCAATCTGAATTGGCGTCGAGGGACCCCAGTTCCCGGGGACGAAGAGGAGCGGCATCAGAAGCAAAGCAATCGCCACGAGCGGAATGAGGTACAGCTTCAATCCCGCGTGTCGAATCATCCCCCGAACCCCCGAACCGCGGAACGCGGCGGGCCGAATCACGGCGAGGCCGTTCGTCAGCCCGTTCGTCCGGCCGAGACCGTTCGTGATGCCGTTCGTCCGACCGAGCCCGTTTGTCAAACCGTTCGTGCGGCCGAGGCCATTCGTAAGCCCGCCAATGCGCCGCAGACCGTTTGTAAGGCCATTCGTGAGTCCGTTCGTCAGGCCGTTCGTCTTGCCGCGAAGCCCGTTCGTGCGCCCTCTCAGCCCGTTCGTCTTCCCGCCTCGGCGCGATGCACTCCTCTTGCGCAGGAGACCGTTCGTCAGCCCGCTCCCGGGGGCCGGCTTCGCGACGCGCTTTGGAAGCGGCTTCGACTCGGCTTCCCGCTCGGGCTTCGCCGGGGGCTTCGTCGGGACCGGCGCGTTCGGAGCGCCACCGAGTTCCTCCTGGACCATCTCCTGGATCGCCGCGTGGCCGAGGTCGTCCAAGTCTTCCTCGAGTTTCCGCGTGGGCGCGAACCTCGCGCCGCAGCTCTCGCAACGGGTCGCCTCGATGGCGACCGGAGCGTCGCACATCGGACACGGCACGGTTGGCCCGGCGACCTTTGCCACCTCATGCTCCGCCAGCTCGGCGCGGAGACGGCTCTGCCGGGCGAGGTCGGCTTGACCCAGGCGGGCGTGGAGCTTTGTCTTCAGGACCCAGAGGCCCGGGTAGTTCGGATCGATCACCGCGAGGCGCTCGAGGGTCTGCGTCCCGCCCTTCGCGTCATCGAGCGTCGCCTGCGCGGCCGCGAGGGCGAACAAAGCGTCCGCATCCCGCGAGTTCATTTTGAGGCGCTCACTGGCGATTTGCATGATGAGCCGGAGCCGATTGGCTCGCTCGGCCTGCGATTCGAGGACCGAGCCAGGCGTCGGAGACACGGAAGGCGAGGGCTTCGGGGATTCGCGAACCACCTTCAATCCGGCGTCGGTCAGCTCGAGGATCCGGAAGGACGGGTCGGCCGCCGTGTCCTTGAGGTGGAGCACGCCAATCTTACGGATAATCGCGTCCCCGATCCGGGCCCGCTCGATTTCGATCAGCCCGTCGAACGGCTGGTGGAGGGTCGTCAGCTCCGCGGACGGATGCATCTCCTTCTCGAGGAGGATGAGGCTGGTGAACCGATGCCGGTCGAACTTTCGCTTCGCGCTCTGTGCGAACGCGTAGACCTGGGTGACCTCGTACACGTTCGTCGCGGGCGACAAGATCTCGAGAACGGCCCGCCGCGGCCCAGGCTCCGCGAGGCCTACGATTGCTCGGCTGAGGGCCACCCCGAGGTTCGTCAGGTCGATCGAGGATCGCAAGATGAGTCCGCGCTCCTCCACATCATGGACCTGCTCTTCGCTCCAAGAGTACCAGTCGACGATCCGGAGGCGGTTCTCCTTCGTCACCGCATCGATGTTGACCCCGAGGTTCCGGAGTTCTTCAAGGACGGAGTCGGGAGAGTGCGAAGAAATGACAATGAGGCCGCACGCGCCTGTTTTGAGGCCTTCCGCAAGGAAGGTCAGCGCAAATCGGAGCTTTTCCTGGCCGGGCGGCCCTTGGAGGAGGACGCTCGAGCCCTCGGGCAGGCCTCCTTGGACCATCTCGTCGAAGCCTTCGACTCCCGTGGACTGCCGCGGCACCTACAGACGCCTCCGTCAATGGGGAGCATTCGAACTCCCGCTCTCCGGTCGTCGCATCGTCGATTCGGGCGTTCATAAAGGCACACCCGGAATTCTCAGAGGCGATTCTTGTTGGCGGCAAGCTCGTCCCCCTCGATGCCCACATGACGATCAGGGACGGCGCCTGTGGCTCGCCACCTGCGATCTCGGTGCCGGTGCCCAGCCGTCAAATCGGCCGAAGCCTCGCCGTCCGGCGCCACCGGACGAAGAGCACGCCCAGAAGAACCGCGAGAATCGGGACCACGGCGTTGTCGAACTCCGGGACGTAGTAGAAATACGTCTCCGTGGTCGTCGTCTTCCAGTAGATGCCACCCACCGCGGTCCCGTACGTGGCGTTGTTTGGTGCCCGGACGACTAACGTCGGGTTGTCCGAGGCCGCGTCGACCGCCGTCGCAGGGCCCCAGCTCCCGATGCGCGATTTGTAGTAGAGCTGCGGGACCGACGTGTCCACGTAAAGCGCGTGGACGTTATTGCCCGCGTCGATGCCGATCGTTGGCCTCGAGAAGATCGTGCCGGATACGGAGGCCACTGTCTCCGCAATCGCCCACCCCGTGATCGGGTAGTCAAGGAACCTTGCGAAAATCCCTCGGGTCGTTCCGTTCACGTCTTTCGCATATGCAATCCACAGGTCGCCGTTCATGTCGTACGTCGTCGCGAGGCTCGGATACGACGCCGACTCGACGCCCGTGGCGACCGTGTCGACCCCGGCCACCCCGTTCCACTTCGTGAAGTTCGCCGCGGTGTCGCAATGGCTGGTCGAGAGATCCTTGCACACCAGGTACTGGATCTCGTTCGTTGCGAACTCAAAGTAGCGGGCCAAGCTCACGTAGTTGTTCTGCGGCGACACGTCTACGGACAAACCTGTGTAGGCTACGCCCCACGAGACGGTCGAACGCCACGTGCCGCCGGCCTGGTTCTTGTAGTACACCGTGCCAATCGTCTTCGACCCGCTCCAGGCAACGTGGGCATAGTTGCTCGTGTCCGTGCTGACGGTCGGCATGTACCCGACCGCCGAGTCGTCCACCGCCGCGACGGGGACCCAGTTCACCGACGAGCCCAGCTGGCTCTGCGTCGGGTACGATGCAGTCGTCTTCGTATAGCGAACGAGGTTCAGGATTTGTTGGTTCCCGGTGGCGCCTCCAGAAACCCACACCACATGCAGGAATCCTCCCGAGTCGATTGCGATCGACGGCTCCGCGGAGTCGTAGGACGAGAGGAGCGGGCTGTCTCCCGGACGGCCGGAGGCGAGGACGATCGGGCTTCCCCACGTCGCGCCGCTCGTGTCCAAGCTGCGCATGAGGACGATGCGATCCCAGAGTGTTGTGGACGTTATGGCGGCCAGATCAAGCCACAGATCCGA
>VBME01000137.1 GCA_005878995.1 Methanobacteriota archaeon
CGCCGGGCCAGCTCCACACGTACGATCGATTCCTAGAACGGTACGTCGCGAGTGCGGACCGGCGGGTGCCCACGCACGTGTCCGAGCTCCGGGGCCGCCTCCGAGACGTCATGGTCCGCAACCGCCGGGGGATTGCGTTCACACTGCCTCCGAGGCGGGTCCACAGCCTTGCGGTACGGTTGAGCGCCGCGGAACGGCATCTGTACGACGACGTGACCCAGTTCGTGCGAGATGCGTACTGGTCCTCGTCGGGCCGCCTTCCGTGGACCGCCCGGCTCACGTTGACGGTCCTGCAGCGAGAAATCGGCAGCAGCACGTTCGCGGTCGCGGAGACATTGCGGCGTCTGGCGCAGAGTCCACTCTTCGGCCCGGACGATCGGGACCGGCTCGATGGGCTTCGGCAAGATGCGGTGGCGATCGCATCGAACGTGAAGGCTTCCCGCCTTCGGACGTTCCTGGAATCGCTCAATGAGAAAGTCCTGATCTTCACGCAGTATCGGAGGACGTTGGAGTACTTGCGAGGTGTCCTCGAGGCGGACGGGCATCGCGTCGCCGCGTACCACGGTGGCCTCTCGCCCGTGGCAAAAGACGAGGCCGTCCGGACGTTCCAGGCGGGGGCCGACGTGTTCCTGAGCACGGAGGCGGGCGGCGAGGGTCGGAACCTGCAGTTCGCGCGGACCGTGGTCAATTACGACCTCCCTTGGAATCCGCTCCGGATCGAGCAACGGATCGGGCGGGTGCATCGCCTCGGTCAAGAGCGCGAGGTCCATGTCGTGAACGTCTGGGCCGAGGACACCGTCGAGGCGTATCTCATCGAGCTCCTCGACCGCAAGATCCACATGTTCGAGCTCGTCGTCGGAGAACTGGACCTGATCCTGGGGAATCTTGAGGCGCGCCGGCCGTTCGAAGACCTCATGATGGACATCTGGGTCCTGCGTCAGGCCGAGGAACGGCGGACCGCGCTCAGGCGCCTCGGGGAGTCGCTTGTGCGAGCCCGCGGCCAGTACGAACAGGTCAAAGAACGGAACGATGCCGTCCTCGGCGACGTGAGCGAGGCGGTGCCGACATGAGCGAGGCAGGCGCTTTGCGGACGTTCGTCGTGGAGGCGCTCGCGGGACTCGGCGCGACGATTTCCGAGGGAGGCTCCCTCGTCTGGGTGAGAGCCCCCGAATCGGTTCAGCGGGATCTCGAAGTGCCCGCGAACTTCGCGCTAGCCTTCGAGCCGGAACAAAGCGGCGCGTTCGACGCGGAGCTCGTCGCCCCGGGCAGCTACTTTCTCGAGAGGCTCGTCGCCGTGACGACGGCTCGAGGTCGGTGGGATGCATCGCGGTTCGAGCCCTCGGAGGCGGAATGGGTTTCGGCCGTATTGTCCGATTCGGGTTTCGGATCCGAGTCTGGGGTGCGCCCTCGGGTGTTGGCGATCGAAGACGGAATCCTCCTCCTCTTTGGATTCCGCCTGACCTTGATCTCGGACGAGAAGCGAGAGAGCTTCCACCTCATCGCCGTGTCGCCTGTCGATGGCTCGGCCTGGGCCGTCCTCCCCGACCCCGAGGATTCGAGGTTGGTCCCGGATGCCCCGATCGACTTCCACCCGGATCTCGAGGCGGCCTACCGTCTCGCAAACGAGGCGGTCCGAGACGAGACGCGGGCCGAGGTCGACCGATTCCGATCGAGAAGTCTGGGCCTCCTGGAAGAAGAGGTGCGTCGGATCTTCGCGTATTTCGACAACACGCTCGCGGGGATCCGCGAGGCGGACCCCGAAGGATCCCAAGATCTCCTGCGGGCGGTCATGGCGGAGCGAGACCGGCGGCTCGCGGAAGCGGTCGAACGGTTCGATCCGAAGGCGACGGCCTCCCTGTGTTCGGTGCGCGCCGTGTTCGCGCCGACCGCTCGGGTCCGCCTGGAGTTCCAAGGAGGTGCCATCGCCGACATCCACGTGGACGCGTGGTCCCGTCGGATCCGGGGGCTGGTGTGTGAGACTTGTCACGGAACGGAAGGACCGTGGTCCTTCGAGGCCAAGAGCGAGCCACGGTGTGGCCGGTGCGCAGCTACCCGAGAGGAGTCCGCTCCACCTCGAGGCCATCCGCGGTCGGGTACTCCTCGACGAGGAACGAAGGCCGGTCGATCTGCGGTGCGATCCCCTCGAGGATCCACGGCGCGATCTCGAGCCGCTTCCGGCGGTGATCGAGGCCCATGAGGTCTCTCGGGACCCGATACGTCCGCTCGAGGTCGTCCATCAACGACTCGAGGTTGGAGCCCTCGAAAATCCCTTTGAGGAGGGTCCCATCCGCCGTGACCACGTCCCAGGGCCGCGCAACGTTCTCCGCGCGCCGCTTGAACCGGGACCGCAGCTGCCACCCGTCCTTGTATCCGCTCGTGCAGTAGTGGACCGTCGTCTTCCAACGCCTTTCCAGGATCCGGAGGGCGACGGGGTCCGCCCCCTTCACGCCATAGGACAGCTCGTGCTTCATTTCGTACCCGTGGACTTTCATCCGCGGGAAGTTCGCTTCGGAGAACTCCATCTCGTTCAGGTTCACGAAAGCGAGGCCTTCCGCCCCGGCCCATTCGATGAGTCGGATTAGGTCCGTTTCGCGTTCCGGGATGAGAGGGACCTCGATCCCGACCGTCAGGCCGAGGGATCGCGCGAGGCGCGACGCGGGGACGAACGCACTGCCGGCGGCGCGGGACCAGAGTCCCGGCGGCACGTGGAACCGAATCTCGTCCAGTCCGGCCCCCGCGAGTCGGTGAATCTTCGTCGGGTCCGTTGACATCGTGTACAGATGCGTGTGGAAGGCCGAGCCGAACTCACGCTTCAAGAGCTGGATGTAGTGGCACGTCCGCTCGACCGCGTCGAGGGGGTCGCCGCCCGTGATTCCGGCGCCCGTCGCCCCGATTGCTCGGGCTTCCTCCAGGACGTCTTCGTCCCGCGTGACGCGCTTCTCGTCCGCGAAGACGACGTCCTTGTACATCTTCTCGTCCGAGACGGGGCAGTAGAAGCAGTGGAACGAGCAGATGCCCGTGACAAAGAGGACCATCTTCGATCCGTCCGTGCACTGACGGCATCCGACCGGGAGCTTGCCGCGGGCGGACCCACCGAACGGGCGCTCCTCGAGGCGCACGGGTCGACGAACCGAGCTGGGGACATAAAGGTTCGCGGACGGCGGGCGGAACGCGAACCGCGAAGTAAATCCGGGCGGCGGTCCGGCGTACCTCTAAGTAGAGGTATACTCCTTCGAGCGCCTCAGGCCTCCGGTGGGGGGTGTGCGAACGGTCTGTCGCCCGGGTCACGCACCCCGAAGTCCAAATCCCCGGAGGCGACTCGAGGATCCCGATAGGGGTCGGTCGATGCCCGAAGCCGTGATCGTCGATGCCGTTCGGACGCCGATTGGTCGTCACAACGGGGCGTTGAAGGATGTCCGGCCGGACGACTTGGCGGCGCTCGTCGTCCGCGAGGTCGTGCGCCGCGTACGCGTCGATCCCGCGCTCGTTGAGGAGGTCTACCTGGGCTGCGCGAACCAGGCCGGGGAGGACAACCGCAACGTCGCGCGGATGGCCGCGCTGCTTGCCGGGTTCCCCGTGTCCGTCGCCGGGGTGACGTTCAACCGTCTCTGCTCGTCCGGCCTCGCGGCAGTCAACGCGGCGGCGCGGGCCATCAAGGTCGGCGAAGGCGAGGTCTTCGTGGCGGGCGGCGTCGAGAGCATGACCCGGGCGCCGTACGCGATCCCGAAGAATCTCGACGGCGCCATGGGCAACGTGACCGCCTGGGACACGACCCTCGGTTGGCGGTTCCCGAACCCGCGGCTCAAGGCCCAATACGGGAACGACTCGATGGGGGAGACGGCGGAGAACCTCCGGGAACGAGACCCGAAGATTTCACGGGAGGACCAAGATCGGTTCGCCCTCGAGACCCATCGGAGAGCCGTCGCCGCTACTGAGAGCGGCAAGTCCGCGGAGGAGATCCTCCCCGTCTCGGTTCCGCAAGGGAAGGCGGAGCCACTCATCGTCAGTCGGGACGAGCCTCCGCGACGGGACACATCCCTCGAGGCGCTCGCGAAGCTCCGTCCCGTGTTCCGTGAGGGTGGAACCGTGACCGCGGGAAACTCGAGCGGCATCACGGACGGCGCCGCGGCGTT
>VBME01000138.1 GCA_005878995.1 Methanobacteriota archaeon
CTGAGCAAGCGTGTGTTCGGCCAGGTCCATGCTAGCGTCCTGATGTCCGGCACGCTGTTCCCGGCCGAGATGTACGCGGACCTCCTCGGCATCGAGCGAGACCGCCGCGTGATTCGAACGTACGGATCGCCGTTCCCGCGGTCGAACCGGCTCCTCCTCGTCCATCCCTTCCTGACGACCACGTACGCGAAGCGCAGCGCGGAGATGCATGGGCTCATCGCGGGCGAAATCACCGGCATTGCCTCCGGAGTTCGCGGCAATGTGGCAGCGTTCTTTCCCTCCTACGAATTGCTCGCCGAGGCCTTGGAGCGGATTCGGGCGCACCACCTCCGGAAAGCGATCCTCGTGGAGCAATCCACGTGGACGAAAGCCCAGCGGGACGGTGCGCTCGAAGCGCTTCGCCTGGCGCGGGCAGACGGCGGTGCCCTCCTCCTCGGCGTTCAGGGCGGTTCCTTGAGCGAGGGCGTCGACTACGAGGACAACCTGCTATCCGTCGTCGTCGTGGTGGGCCTGCCCCTCAGCCCCCCGAGCGTCGAGGTCGAGGCGTTGAAAGACTACTACGCCCGCAAGTTCGGATTCGAGAAGGGCTACGACTACGCGTACGTCTACCCCGCGGTGAACAAGGTCCTGCAGGCCGCGGGCCGTCCGATCCGGAGCGAACGGGATCGCGCGGCGATCATCCTTTTGGAGGGCCGGATCCTCGAGCCGCGATACGCCCGGTGTCTCCCACCCGATTTTGCACCGCAGCCCTGCGCCACGCCCGCATCGGAGGCGGGCCGGTTTCTCGCCCCGCCATCCCGGGGCCCCGAGGTTCCGGAGCAAGTTTTTTCCGGGTCCGCCGCATCGCCACGCGATGCTCATTAAACGAGGTGCGGAAGCCGAACTCCGTCGCACGGAATTCATGGGCCGCGCCGCGGTCGAAAAGTTCCGGGTGCCGAAGTCGTATCGGATCGCGGCCCTCGACGACGAATTGCGGCGATCGCGGATCCGGATGGAGGCCCGCCTCATGGCGGACGCACGAGCCGCGGGCGTGGCCGTGCCGATCCTGTACGACATCGACCTCGTCGAAAACAAGATCGTCATGGAGTTCATCGAGGGCCCGACGGTGAAACACGTCCTGGAGAATGGGGGCTCCACCGCGTTGAAAACCGCGAGGGAAGTCGGCCGAATCGTGGGTCGCTTGCACCGGGCGGGAATCATCCACGGCGACTTGACGACCTCGAACATGATCGTGCGGGATGGACGGATCGTGATGATCGATTTCAGCTTGGGAGCCAAGGAAGCGAACGTCGAATCGCGCGGGGTGGACCTCCATCTCCTGAAGGAGGCCCTCGTGAGCGCCCATGCCCGAGCGTCCACGTATTTCCGCGCCGCGCTGGGAGGCTACCGCGAGACGATGGGGAAGTCCGCCGACGAGGTGATCGCGAAGGTCAAGGACATCGAGTCGCGGGGCCGGTACACATGATCGCGTTCGTCACGACGAACGAGGGCAAGTTCCGCGAGGTCTCCGCGAAGCTCCTCGAGGCCGGGGTGAGGGTCGTCCATGAGGACCGGAGCTATCCGGAGATCCAGACGGACCGCCTAGAGAAAGTCGTGCGATTCGCCGCAACCGTCCTCGACGACCAGATTCGCGGCGATTATCTCATCGACGACTCCGGGCTTTTCATCGATGCGTTCGGCGGCTTTCCGGGCGTATATTCGTCGTACGTCTACAAGCGGCTTGGCTGCGCTGGCATTCTGAAACTCCTCGAGGGCGCCCGGACGCGAGCTGCGACGTTCGAGACCGTGTTCCTCCTGAAGACCGCGGGGGCGCATGACGTCTTCCACGGTGCGTGTCAAGGGACGATCGCGGATGCCGAGCGAGGGGGCTCCGGGTTCGGCTTCGATCCGATCTTCATCCCGGAGGGCGCGACGAAGACGTTCGCGGAGATGTCCGTCACCGAGAAGAATGCGGTGTCGCACCGCGCCCGTGCCGTCGAAGCGCTCGTTGCGCACCTGAGGACGCGGAAGGAATCTTGATTACATCAGCGGGGCTTGCGGCGCGGAGGCCATGGCCCGATCGAAGATGGTGATCACGGGCGGGGCCGGGTTCATCGGCAGCCATCTCGCGGACGCGCTCGCGTTGGAATCCGACGTCGTAGTCGTGGACAAGCTCTCGGCCGGAAAGCGATCGAACCTGGCCCAGGCCATCAAGGCAGGCGCGACCCTCGTGAAACGCGATCTCCTTCGCGGCGATTTAGGTTCGATTTTCCGGCGAGCAAATGTCGTCTACCACTTCGCCGCGAACCCGGACGTTCGGGTGGGCCGTGCGGGAACGAAGTCTTCGATTGACGAGAACGTCATCGTGACGCATCGCGTGCTCGAGGCGTGCCGCGCCGCGAAGGTCCCGCAGATCGTGTTCCCGTCGACCTCGACTGTGTACGGGGAGGCCACCGTGGTCCCCACACCCGAGGACTACGGCCCCCTCGAACCGATCTCCGTATACGGTGCCACGAAGCTCGCGAGCGAGGCCCTCCTATCGGCGTATGCGCACACGTTTGGCATGTCGGCGGTGATCTTCCGACTGGCGAACGTGGTCGGGGCGCGGAGCGGCCATGGCGTCGTCGTGGACCTTGTCCGCAAGCTGTCCCGCGATCCGAAGCGGCTCGAAATCATCGGTTCCGACCCAGGGACCGCGAAGTCGTACGTCCATGTGGATGATGTCGTGGCCGGGATCCGCGCGGGCGTGGAGGCCACCACGGGTCCCGTGGCGGTGTACAACATCGGGAGCGAGGACGCGATCACGGTGCGGTCCATCGCGGACACGATCTGCCACGAACTCGGATTGTCCGGAGTCGCGTACGCGTGGACCGGCGGCGCGGGCGGGGGGCGCGGATGGGCCGGGGACGTCCGGGTCATGCAGCTCGCGATTGAGCGGCTGAAGCGAACCGGATGGCGGCCCCGTCGGACGAGCGAGGAGGCGGTTCGCGCCGCGGCGCGAGATGCATGGTCTT